>CAZDCN010000082.1:0-7592 GCA_964503945.1 uncultured Caldilineales bacterium | reverse complement strand
CAGCTATCTTCCCCAAAACAACACCGAAGACCCTCCCCACGCGCTCACCAACGATCCCGCAGATCGTCAGGAGGAGAGCCTGGCCCACATCGTGCCCCCAGCCGAAGATCAGCCCTATGACGTGAAAGACGTGATTCAGGCCGTGGTGGACCTGGGAAGTTTCTTCGAAGTGCAACCCTATTTTGCTCGCAACGCGGTGGTGGGCTTTGCCCGCATGGACGGTTATGTCGTGGGCGTCGTGGCTAATCAGCCATCCTTCCTGGCGGGCGTGCTCGATATCGACGCCAGCGATAAAATCGCCCACTTCGTGCGGGTGTGCGACGCTTTCAACATCCCCATCCTCACCTTTGTGGACACTCCCGGCTTCCTCCCTGGCGTGAACCAGGAGCACTATGGCGTCATTCGCCATGGCGCCAAGATCATCTATGCGTATGTCGAAGCCACCGTGCCAAAAATCTCGGTTATCCTGCGCAAGGCCATGGGCGGCGCTTACATCGCCATGAGCTCCAAACAGATGCGCAGTGACTTGGCCTACGCATGGCCCACGGCTCAGATCGCGGTCATGGGCGCGGAGGGCGCAGTGCGCATCCTCCACCGCAAGGACTTGGCCCGGGCCGAAGACCCCGCCCAACTGGAAGCGGAGTTCGCGCAAGCCTATCGGGATGCGTTCTTCAATCCCTATGTGGCCGCAGAGCTGGGCTTTATTGACGATATCATTGATCCGCGGGAAACCCGGCCCAAATTGATCAAGGCGCTGGCCTTCTTGCGAACCAAAGTGCAACAAAATCCCCCCAAAAAGCATGGCTTGATGCCTGTGTAAGGCGTCCGGGAACGACGCCTGGAAGTCCCAACACGCCCCTCCTTGCCCTTGCACTTTCCTTGTTTCTGCTTATGTCTGAGAATCTCCAATTCGGCGCACTTTTGATGGTGGTGGGCATGGCTATGGTATTCACCATCCTGGCCATGTTGTGGGGAGTTATTGCGCTCTTTCAGCGAGCTGACCGCCGCATGTTTGCCAGGCAAGAGGCCCAGGCCGAAAAGAAGCCCCCAACGCAGGAACCGTCACCCGAGTTGCTGGCTGCCATTACTGTGGCCGTGCACCGATACCGATTGGAAGCATCCCGCCCAGAAACATCCCGCCCACGCGTGCCCAAACGCCTGGAGCCATCGCAAGCCCGTTGGGTGGCTGTGGGCCGAGCCTATCAGTTACGATCCAACCTCCCCCCGCGCAGAAAATAGGGTAAGAACATGAAAAGCTACACCATCACCATCGGCGACAAAACGCACATCATCGGCCTGCAAGAGCTGGAAGATGCCAACCGCTTCCGCGTCCTCGCGGGAGGTAAAGTGTATGAGATCAAAGTCGTAGCTGAAGAGGAAAGCGACGCGGAAATCCCCAGCATTGAGGTGATCCAGGCGGCGAAAGAGCAGCCTGCGCTGGCCCACAAAGCGCCCGAACTCCTTCCCCACCCCCCAAAAACCCGCCCGCCTGATCTGCCTGAACCCGAAGCCGCGGAGGAGCTTCCGCAGGAGGTGCGAGCCCCAATGCCTGGCGTCATCCTCGAGGTCAGTGTGCAGCCGGGGGATAGGGTGCAGCGAGGGGATCAGCTCTTCGTGCTGGAGGCCATGAAGATGAAAAACCCAATTCGCTCCCCGCGGGAGGGCGTCGTCGCGGACATATTCGTGCGCGAGGACCAAAACGTGAACTACGACGACCTGCTGTTGCGCTACGGGGAGGGTTGACATGAATATCCTGACGACCATCTTCGAAGGCCCGTTAAGCATGACCTGGGGTCAGGCGTTGATGATTGGGGTGGGGTTATTGCTGATTTACCTGGCCATCGCCAAGGAGTATGAGCCGGTGCTGTTGCTGCCCATCGGCGCGGGCGCGGTGCTGGCCAACCTTCCCCTTTCGCCCGTCATCGGCGACGACGGCATCCTCACTACGCTCTACAACGCGGGCGTGGCCAATGAACTCTTTCCCCTGCTTATCTTCGTGGGCATCGGGGCCATGACCGACTTTGGACCGCTGTTGGAGCGACCGCACATGCTGCTGCTGGGCGCGGCGGGCCAGTTCGGCATTTTCGGCACGTTGTTTCTGGCGTTGCTCCTGGGTTTCGATATCAACGAAGCCGCGTCCATCGGCATTATCGGGGCCATCGACGGTCCCACTTCCATCTACGTCAGCAACCTCTTGGCCCCCCACTTGCTGGGACCCATTGCGGTCGTGGCTTACAGCTACATGTCCCTGGTCCCAATCATCCAACCGCCCATCATGCGGGCGCTGATCAGCAAGAAAGAACGCCGCATTCGCATGCCCTACAGTGAAAATCCGGTGAGCCGCCGCACCCGGATTCTCTTCCCGATCATCGTCACCATCGTCGTAGGCGTGCTCGTGCCCATGGCCATTCCCCTCATCGGCATGCTCATGTTGGGGAACCTGATGAAGGAGTCGGGCGTGGTGCAGCGACTGGTGGGCGCGTCGGAGAACGAGATCGCGAATGTGGTGACGCTGTTTCTGGGGTTGGCCATCGGCGCCACCATGCAAGCGCAATACTTTCTAAAGCTAGATACGCTGCTCATCCTGGTATTGGGCGTCTTCGCATTCGGGCTGGATACCGCCGCGGGACTGGTGTTCGCCAAATTCCTGCGTTGGGTCACCCGCGGCCCGTTGAACCCACTCATCGGCGCGGCGGGCATCAGCGCGTTTCCCATGGCCGCGCGGGTGGTGCAGAAAGTGGCGCAAGAGGAGGATTTCGAGAACTTTCTGCTGATGCACGCGATGGGGGCGAACACCGCTGGCCAGATCGCCAGCGTGGTGGCCGGGGGTGTGGTGCTGGCGCTGTTTGCCGTCAAATAAAAAAGCCCGCCGCATGGCGGGCCAAAAGAAAGAAAAAGGGCGCCGGCGGCTTAGCGATTCCGTCCGTAGCGTTCGTGACTGGACACCCAGTCCGTGGTGGAGATGGCCGCGGCCAGGGAGATTTCGCCTGCCAGCACGGTGGCGGCCACAATCTCCGCAAACTTCTTGACCTTGCCTTTGCCATAGCAGCCCAAAATCTCCAGACACTCCCGCTGGGTAGGCAGGCCTGTGCCGCCGCCGTAAGTGGCCACGATGAGGGAGGGAATGGTGATGGAAATGTAGAGATCGCGCTCGGGCGTCAGCTCGGCGTAGAGAATGCCCGCGGAGCTCTCCGATACATTAGCCACATCCTGGCCCGTGGCGATATAGATGGCGGTGATGCCATTGGCTGAATGCAGACCGTTATTGTTTGCGCCCGATAGGATCGCACCCACATTGGCCACGCCGTAATGATAGGCCAGGCTTTCCGGCTCCACCCGCATATTCTGAATGAGCACATCGCGGGGAATGGTGGCCTCGGCGATAACGCGCTTGCCGCGCGTGCGCATCACATTCACCTGCGACGCCTTCTTATCAGTGGCCAGATTCGATTCCAAGTAAAATCGGGTGATACTGCCCGGATAATTGTCAATGATCCAGCTGCATGCGGCAAAGGTGGCCCGCCCCACCATGTTCTGGCCCGCGGCGTCACCTGTGGTGAAATTGAAGCGCAAATAGGCAAATTTGTTGGAAAGATAGTAATCGATGTAAATGAGTTTGGCCACGCTGGACGTCGCCTCCGCCTCCTCCTTCACCTGTTCGAAATGCTCCTCCACCCACTGGGTGAAATCCCGGGCTTCGCGAGCGTTATCGAACACGAAAACCGGCGCCCGCTGCATGGCGTCGCCCACCACCGTCACCGTAGCCCCGCCCGAGAGATTGAGCACCTTCATGCCTCGATTGTAAGAGGCGACCAGAGTGCCTTCCGTCGTAGCCATGGGCACAAAAAATTCGCCCTGAGCGTGCTCGCCATTCACCTGGATGGGTCCGGCAAAGCCCAGAGGCACCTGAGCCACGCCCGTGAAGTTCTCGATGTTGCCCTGGGTGACGTGGGGGTCGAAGGAATAGTGGATCACGTGCTTTAGTTTCACACCCGACTTCTGTTCGACGAATTTTTGCCTAGCTTTGATAATCTTATCAGAATAATTGTCGATAGGGTCCCGAGGAATGCGCTCGATTTTGGCGTCCTCTTCACTGATGGCGTCCTCCACCTTGACCTTGAGCTTGCCATACTTCTCCGCTTCGAACTCGATTTCGATCTTATGCTTCCCAGGGTTCAGCGGCGGGATGGCCATGACGATCTCGATAACCTGCCGCAGAGGGAAAAATATGGGGTTGGCTTTGAGCTGTGCTGGGGTGAGCACTGTACCTTGCTCATCTTCCACTTGCAGGACGATCTTGTCCAAAGGCACGCGCTTGCCATCAATCTTAATGCCATGTAGCGCCACCAGCGTGACGTCGGTCAGGCGATTCTTGACCTTAAAGGCGACGCCTTCGCCCGAATTCCGAAGGCTTCCGAATGTATAAAGTTGTTTGAGTACGAGGCTGGGGATACGCATGGGAAACTCCTTGGTTGGGGTTGGGAAGGGTCGGGTTGCTGAGTTATTGGGTTGGCGATGCACAGCGCACATTTGCAGCGGTGCGTTTCTATGACATGGATAGCGCCGCGAAAAGAGCTTCGGCGGGAATGGGACCGAAGCGGAGGATGCGAGGCGGCGTCTGGGTGAGATCGATGATGGTGGAGGGCTGACCGCCGGGCGCCCGCCCGCCGTCGATGATGACATCCACCCCGCCTTCGAGCTGGTCCAGAGCATCTTGCGCGGTCAGGGCCGGGGGCTGGCCCGACCGGTTGGCGCTGGTCACGGCCAGGGGACGCTCCACGGCCCGCAAAAGGGCCAGGGCCAGAGGATGGTCGGGGATGCGCAGGGCCACGGTGTCGCCGCCAGCGGTGACGATGGGCGGCAGGGCCTCGGTTTTGGGCAGAATGATGGTAAGAGGCCCGGGCCAGAAGGCCTCGGCCAGGGACCAGAAACCGGACAGGGGTCGAGCCACCGCGGTCACCGCTTCCGGCTCCGCCACCATGACGGGAATGGCCATGTGACGGGGCCGCGCTTTGGCCGCATAGATGCGGGCCACAGCCTCTGCATCCTCAGCCAACGCCGCCACGCCATACACTGTCTCAGTGGGAAAGACCACAAGGCCCCCTTGGAGCAATACGCGCACAGCCTCTTTCAATAAGTCGGGGGGAAGCAAACGAGTGGGCATGACAGACGGACACATTGAAGGCGTAATTCGGATAGTAGCACAAATGACATGAGCGATGCCACGCCAACGCAGTGAACTAATCCTAACATCACGCCATCAAATCACAAAAACACTCCTTTAGCCTCCATGTAATCCTTCCGACCAAACCTTGCCAGGAAACTGCAAACGAATGCTCTGAAGTTGTCGAAACAAACCTAATCAGAGGATAATGAAGCTAGAAAACTATCCAACCCCTACAACATTTCGCAATCGAGGATTGGCACATGAACACCCACCAACCCGGCATCCTGGAAGGCCTGCCCCGCCTGGCCCGCTATCTCACCTTCGCGCTCAACCCCAACGAACATCCCGCCCAGGCATTGCAAGCCCTGGCCTCAATTGCCGACGGCCAGGAAATCGTCGTCGGCATCGGCCTCTCCACCGTGCAGAAGCTGGGCGCGCACATCGAAGGCCTGCGCCCCTTCCCCGTCATCGTCCACGCGGGCATCGACATCCCTGCCACGCCCGCGGCCCTGTGGGTGTGGGTGCGCGGAGAAGACCGCGGCCAGATCGTCATGCGCGGCCGTCAGATTACGCGAATGCTGGCGCCCGCGTTTCGGCTCACGCAGGTGGTGGACGCGTTCCGCTACGGTCCCACCCTGGACCTGACAGGCTACGAGGATGGCACGGAAAACCCCACCGGCGATGAGGCCCTAAAGGCGGCCTTCGTACATGGTCAGGGCGAGGGCATGGATGGCTCCAGCTTCGTCGCCACCCAGCAGTGGCTGCATGACCTGGATTTCTTCGAATCCCTGCCCCCCGAGGCTCAGGACAACGTGTTCGGCCGCCGCAAGGTGGATAACGAAGAGATGGAGGATGCGCCCCTTTCGGCCCATGTTAAGCGCACAGCGCAGGAGGACTTCGAGCCCGAAGCCTTCGTGTTGCGTCGTTCCATGCCCTGGGCCGATGCCCAAAACGAAGGCTTTTTCTTCGTCGCGTTCGGGCACTCCCTCTACGCGTTCGAGGCCCAACTCAAACGCATGGCGGGGCTGGATGACGGCGTCACCGACGCCCTGTTCACCTACTCCCGGCCCGTCACCGGCGCCTATTTCTGGTGTCCGCCCATCACCCAGAAAGGCAACCTGGACCTGCGGGCCATCGGGCTCTCTTGACCCCAGTCCTTATGTCAAACCGCTAAATCAACACATCTTCACGCACTGCACGGAGCGCTTTCATGAGTACACAATTCACCCCCTACCTGCAACGCCTGCATCCGGCCACGAAAGAAGCCATCAAGGACCTGGTGCGCATTCCCAGCTACCTGGTCGAGGGCGGCGACGGTTATCCCTTTGGTCGGGCCGTGCATGAAGCCCTACAAAAAGCAACCGAGATCGCCGCCGAACTGGGTTTTCGCACCTGGTATGACGGCGAAGGCTACTACGCCTGGGCCGAGATCGGCGAAGGGAAGGAGATCATCGGCATCGTGGGCCATGTGGATGTGGTGCCTCCCGGCAACCCCGACGCCTGGACAACGCCCCCCTTCGAACCCGATGAACGGGAGGGCAGGCTCTTTGGCCGGGGAACGCAGGACGACAAGGGCCCGATGATGGCCGCGCTCTTTGCGGTGAAGGCGCTGATAGACGCGGGCGCGACCTTCCAAAAGCGGGTGCGCTTCATCTTCGGCGGTGACGAAGAGAACCACTGGCGGGGCATGAACCGATATCTGGAACGGGAGGAGATTCCCGTGATGGGCTTCACGCCCGACGCCGAATTCCCCCTCATCTTCGCAGAAAAGCACATCCTTCAGGTGGAACTGACGGGCGCCAATGACGGCGTTCCGGAAATGGACCTGGGCACGGCCTTCAACGCGGCGCCGGGCGAAGCTCTCTACACCGGCCCCCATCAGGACGCCCTGGTCGCGAAGCTGAAGGAGCTGGGCTTCGAGTATGTGCTGGTGGAGGCTGGCGTCAAGGTGTTGGGCAAGGCCGCGCACGCCTCCCTGCCCGAAAAAGGGATCAACGCCATCGCTCGCCTCGCCATCGCGCTCGGGGTGGGGGGCAAAGTCACCGATCGAGATGGAGTCATTTGTCCCCGGGTGGATCCGATGAGGATCGTTTAATCGAATTGTTTCGCTCGCCTATCGTGGGTTACGACGATGAAAAAGTGGCACGATCTTTGCTGTTTTAACGAGTGTCTCAAAGGAGAACCCCATGACTCGCCTTTCTCTGCTCGCCCTCTCTCTTCTGGTCCTCGTCGCCCCGAGCGCCGCGGCCGCGGGGCCCATCTGCGGCCAGGTCTCGGACACGCTGATCGTCTTCGATCGCTCCGGGAGCATGATGGGAAAGATCGGGAGCACGTCGAAGCTCAATATCGCGCGGACGGCGGTCACGAACCTCACGACAACCTTCGCAGGACAGCTCGCCTTCGGTTTAGAGATCTTCCCCGGCGC
>CAZDCN010000081.1:0-7617 GCA_964503945.1 uncultured Caldilineales bacterium | reverse complement strand
TGGATTTCCTGCGGGATCGGGTGGCGCGGCAGCGTCGGCGGTATGGCGATTCCCCGGCTGAGGTGGAGGCCGCGTACAAGCTCTTCAACCCCGACGCGTTGACCATTGGCTTCGCCCGGCGTTTCGCCACCTACAAACGGGCGACGCTCATCTTCCATGACATCGAACGCATCAAACGCATACTCAACGACCCCCAGCGGCCGGTGCAGATCATTTTCTCGGGCAAGGCCCACCCCGCGGACGAACCGGGCAAGGCGCTGATCAAACGGGTGCACCAGCTCGCCAACACCCCCGAGTTCCTGGGCAAGATCATTTTCATTGAAAATTACGACATGAACATCGCCCGCCATCTGGTGCAGAGCGTGGACCTGTGGTTGAATACGCCCCGCCGTCCCAACGAGGCCAGCGGCACCAGCGGGCAGAAGGCCGCGCTCAACGCCACGCCCAACTTCTCGGTGCTGGATGGCTGGTGGGTGGAAGGCTATAATGGCGAAAATGGCTGGGTGATCGGTGAGGAGCGGGAATACAAGAATGAGTCGGTGCAAGATGAAGCCGACGCCCAATCCCTGTACAACACCCTGGAGCGGGAGATCATCCCCGCGTTCTTCAATCGCGACATCGATGGCGTTCCCCGGGAATGGGTGAAACGCATGAAGGCGTCTGTGCGGTTCTGCGCGCCGCGATTTTCCATGAGCCGGCAGGTGAAGGATTACATGAACCAGCTCTATCTGCCCGCGATGAACGCAGGCGCGAAGATGCAGCGGGATGGGTTTGCGGCCGCGAAGGCTTTGGCCGAGTGGAAGGAGCGCATCTATCGCGGCTGGGGCCAGGTGCACATCGCAGCGCAAGCTCCCAGGGTGGACCGGCTTTCCATGGGGGATTGCATTGAGCTTTCCGCGCAGGTTTTCCTGGGAGCAATGGCTCCGGAAGATGTGGTCGTGGAGATCGTTTGGGGTTTGCGCGATGGCGAGGAGGATGAACTCGCGGATATCCATGTCGTCCCCATGACGTTGGAGGGGGCGCAGCCGGGAGGCATGTTGAAGTATGCGGGCCGTTTGTGTTTCGACGCCAACGGAAAATATGGCTACGCCATCCGCGTGCTCCCCATACATCCCGATCTCAATCATCGCTTTGAAATGGCCCTGGTGAAGTGGGCTTGATTGGACGCCCCTGAAACAAGAAGCCCCGGATTCATCTCCGGGGCTCTTTTTGTCATTTTTCGTGTTGTTGGCGTTAGATGTTCTCGGGCTGGGGCGTTTCCGCTTCGGCTTTGAGGGTGATCGGCGGTAGCTTTTCGGGTTCTTGGTCCAAGGAAAAACCCAGCTCTTGTTCCAGCTCCAGACGGCGTTGCTCCGCCGCGCGGCGTCCCTCCTCCAGGGCGTGGTTGATGGTCTCCTTGATGCCGTGGATCACGCCCTCCTCGCTGTCGGAGGTGACGATGAGGTAGATGCCGACGCCGATGACGGCGCCCAGGGCGACGCCGCCGGCGAATTTTAGAAGTGAGGATGCAGCTGATGACATGGCGGGCCTCCTGTGGGGTCAAGAAAGGTAGTCGCGGAGTTTGCGGCTGCGGCTGGGGTGGCGGAGGCGGCCCAGGGCCTGAGCTTCGATCTGGCGGATGCGCTCCCGGGTGACGCCGAACTTGCGTCCCACCTCCTCCAGCGTGTAGTTGTAGCCATCCACCAGCCCGAAGCGGAGTTGGAGGATGCGCACCTCGCGCGGGGAGAGGGAGGCGAAGATTTCGTCGATGACCTCGCGCAGGAGCTGGCGAGAGGCCTCGTCGGTGGGGGATTGGGCGTCTTCGTCGGGGATGAAGTCGCCCAGGTAGCTGTCTTCCTCCTCGCCCACGGGCATTTCCAGGGAGAGCGGGCGCTGGCTGACCCGAATCACCTGCTCGACCTTTTTGGGAGAGACGCCCAAGGCCTCGGCGATTTCCTCGGTGGTGGGTTCTCGACCCAGCTCCTGGACGAGCTGGCGGCTGGTGCGGGTGAGGCGGTTGATCTGTTCGTACATGTGCACGGGCACGCGGATGGTGCGTCCCTGGTCGGCGATGGCCCGGGTGACGGCCTGGCGGATCCACCAGGTGGCGTAGGTGCTGAATTTGTATCCGCGGCGGTAGTCGAACTTGTTGACGGCCCGGATCAGACCGATGTTGCCTTCCTGAATGAGGTCCAGGAAGGGGACGCCTCGGCCCACGTATTTCTTGGCAACGCTCACTACCAGGCGGGAGTTGGCTTTGATGAGGTGCTCCTGCGCCCGTTCGCCGTCACGAACCACCCACAGCAGGTACTCCTGCTCGATGGGGTCCTCGACGCCTTCATCCAGGCGCTGCTGGGCCAGCTGGCCGCGCTCCATGCGTTTGGCCAGTTCGACTTCTTCCGCCGCGGTCAGCAGAGGCACGCGCCCGATTTCCTTCAGATAGAGGCTGATGGAGTCATCCATCTCGATCTGGCTGAGATCGATGTTGGGGCTGGCCTCCGCCGCATCCGCTTTAGCTTCTTTTTTGGCGAGCTCCTCTTTCTCTTCCTCCAATTCCAGGTCCATGAGCTCTTCTGGAACGTCGGCGCCCTCTTCTTTCATATCGCGCACTTCGATGCCGTGATCGAAGAGGGTGAGGAAGATGTCCTCGAGCAACTCCATGTTGGACTCCACCTCTGGGATGGCCTGCATGATTTCGTCGTAGGTGACGGAACCGCTTTCCTTGCCGGTGCGGAGCAGGTATTCCAGAGGCGTTTCGCCGGGCTCCATGAGGGATGCGATTTCTTCAGCCGCTGGTTGTTCTTCCAAAACCTGGTTTTCTGCTTGTTGGTCTTTGAATTGTTCAATCATGGTCTTTTCTTGTAAGGTCACAGGCGACCTCCTGGGGATGGCGGGCGATGATGCGGTCGCTGCTGTATAAGATGACCGTGTTGGGCTTCAGGTTTCCTGTTAAGGATGATGCATGTAACAAGTCGCAAGCGGCAGGTTTGCAAGTCATTCTGCGTAAAGGATTTGCCGCCTGCGACCTGCTGCCTGCAAACGGCTCGGAGCGTCAGCCCGGGTTTGCGGCCTTTTGTGCTGTGCAGCCAGGCACATTAACGGTTACGGATGAATTATCGAATTGTCACGACGCAATCCTTGCGCCCCATCGCCACTGCCATGCCCGCACCGTCTCTGACAAAGGAGCGGTGCATAAATGAGACGAGTCAGGCGCAAGAAAAGTTCCGCCTCGAAGAAACGGATTGCATTGACAAAATGTCTCGATCTGTTTCACGTGAAACGCGTGCGTCATTGTTCTGGACGAGGAAAACGAAAATCGATGATGCCGTCCCGGACGGGCCACTTTTCGCCACAGTCAGGGCACAGATAAGCATCGGGCGCAACCTCCATCGCCCGACTTCCACATTGCGGGCATTGGAAGAAGCCCTGCGCTGGCGCCTGAGGCTTGTTGGCGATGTTTTTCGTGAGAATGCTGGGACTGAATTTGAGGACGGCTCCGGGCCCGGCGATGGCGTTGTCGATGCGCGCCAGCAATTTGGGCGAAACGCGTTTCTTGAGGGCGGGAACACGGAAATTGGAGATGGCCAGCTCCTCGGTGGTGGTGAAGCCTGCCTGTTGGAGCTGCTGCCTCATCCAGCCAGGATGAAAATCGAAGTTCAGGGGCACGAATTCAAAGGGCGAGGGATCGAAGGGGCTCCATGACTGTTTGCGCAAGAGGTAGCGGGCGATGGATTTGGCGTTCCGTTTGTTGGCAAATTCCATGATGAAGGTGCGGCCGCCGCCCAACACGCGGTGGATCTCCGACAGGGCGACGTCAACGGCTTGGAGGTGGTGCGCCACCCGAATCATCACCATCACATCCGCCAGGTCTGCCACGAACGGAAGATTGTAAACGTTGGCGGCCACGAATTGGTAACGAGGATCGTCGCCAAAGCGGTTTCTGGCTTCGGCCAGCAAGGATGTGGAATAATCGACCAGAACAACGTTCTCGAAGCGGGCGTACAGGTCAGCCAGCCGCCCAAAACCTGCCCCAACTTCGATGAGGGTGTTTCCGGTGGCGGGCAACAGCCGACGGAGCGCATGTCGCTCGGTCAGGTCTTCGAACTCTCGGCCCTGCCCTTCCCAGAAATCCGTCTTGTAGGAACTCCCTTCGTAATCGATAATTTGGATCGGACGCGTTCTCTGTGACAATGGGACCTCTGATGATGGGGCTCAAAGGATGGCGTTTCGCGTGGACGCCTGTTTCACATGAAACACACGCAAACGAGATGACGCGAAACTTAACATATTGTAGCAGAAAAATGAGCGGTTGACAAGCCCTTTTTGTGGATTTTTTCAAATTTTGGTAAACTAACTAGTCTGGCTGCCTGCTTTGGCTCGGGCGATGGAAAGAAAGAGTTTGCGGGGTCAGGCGCTTTGGGATGAGCGGGTGTATAATAGAGGCGTCGATGTCCACCAACTCCCGTTTACCGGAGGTGAATCATGCGCGCCATGGTCTTGCATGAGCCTAAAGATATTACGGAAAAGCCCCTCCGCCTGGAGGACGTCCCCACGCCCGAGCCGGGCCCCGGGCAGATTCGCATTCGGGTGACGGCTTGCGGCGTGTGCCACACCGATCTCCACACCGTCGAGGGCGATCTGCCTTTGCCCAAGCTGCCCCTGGTCCCGGGCCATGAAGTGGTGGGCGTGGTGGACAAGCTGGGGGAAGGCGTCAGCCGTTTTTCGGTAGGAGACAAGGCTGGCGCCGTCTGGCTCTATCGCACCTGCGGGGAATGCCGCTATTGTCGGTCGGGGCGAGAGAATCTGTGTGAGCACGCGATGTTCACCGGGTATCACGTGGATGGCGGATATGCCGAGTATATGGTTGTGGACGCGGATTTCGCCTATCATTTGCCCGCGAACCTGCCCGATCCCGAGATCGCGCCCCTGATGTGCGGCGGCGTTATCGGCTATCGGGCCTTCAAATTATCCGAAGCGAAACCGGGCGAGGTGTTGGGGCTGTATGGGTTCGGCAATTCCGCGCACATCACCATCCAGGTGGCCCGCCATCTGGGCGTTCGCGTGTTCGTGTTCACCCGCAGCCCCGAACACCAGGAGCATGCATGGGAGCTGGGCGCGGAATGGGTTGGCCGGGCGGAGGATACGCCGCCCGAGGGCGTGGATTCCGCCATCATCTTCGCCCCGGCCGGACCGCTGGTTCCCCAGGCCCTGCGCGTACTCAATCGAGGAGGGACGGTGGCTCTGGCGGGCATCTACATGACGCCCATCCCCCAAATGCCCTACGACCTCCTCTATTTTGAACACACCCTGCGCAGCGTGGCCAACAGCACCCGCCAGGACGCCATCGAACTCCTGAAACTGGCCGAGGAGATACCCATTCGCACCACGGTCGCGACCTTCCCCCTGGAGGAAGCCAATGAGGTCCTGCAGGCCATGAAGGAAAGCAAATTCAAGGGCGATGGGGTCCTGCTTCCCTGATGTCGACGCGAAAAGGCCCCCTCCGTCATGGGAGGGGGCCGGGTTTGTGGGGGATGTTTCGATGAGGCGTCAGATAACGCCCGCGAATTTTCCCGCGGCCTCAAACACATCCAGGGCGAAGTCGATGTCCTCGATGGTGTGCGCGGCCGTCACATTGGCCCGCAGACGGCTCTTGCCCGGCGGCACGGCCGGGGGCAGCACGGGCAGCACGAACACGCCGTTTTCCTGACAATACTTGGTCATCATGAAGGCTTTATCCTCATCGTAGGTCATGATGGGGACGATGGGGGTGACGCTAACGCCCGTATCGAAACCGCGATCCTTCAATCCCTGGATGAAATGGTTCACGTTGCGGGAAAGGATGCGGTTGCGTTCCACGCCCTCCCGCTCGATGACTTCGAAGCCCGCCTTGCAGGCCGCGGCCACCGCGGGAGGCAGGGCCGCGGAGAAGATGAACGCCCGGGCCGCGTGCTTGAGATAGGTGATCATCTCCTCGTCGGCCGCGATGTAGCCGCCCACGCCGGGAATGGTCTTGCTAAGGGTGCCCATCTTGACATCGATGGAGCCGGGCATGTCGAAGTATTCCTCGATGCCGTGTCCCGTGGCTCCCAACACGCCCAGGCTGTGGGCTTCGTCGATCATGAGGCGGGCGTTGTATTTGCGGCAGAGGGCGACTGCGTCCGGCAGGGGAAAGATGTCGCCGTCCATGCTGAACACGGCGTCGGCGACCACAAGTTTTCCCGCGCTTTCAGGAGCTTGCCGCAGACGGCGCTCCAGATCGGCCATGTCGTTATGGCGGAAACGCACGAATTGCCCCCGGGCCAGAGAGCATCCATCCACAATGCTGGCGTGATTCCATTTGTCGGAGATGACCCAGTCGCCCTTGCCCACAATGGTGGAGATGGTGGCCAGGTTGGTGACGTAACCGCTGGAGAAGACGATGGCGTCATCACGGCCATGAAAACGGGCGATGGTCTTTTCCAATTCCAAATGAAGATCGAGGGTGCCGCCCAGCAGGCGCACGCCATGGGTGCCCGTGCCATACCGGTCGATGGCGGCTTTCGCAGCCTGGTCGATGTAGGGATGCTTGAGCAGGCCCAGGTAGCTGTATGTGGCGAACATGAGCTTCCGCCCTTCATCGGTCACCACCCAGGCGCCGTCGATTTCTCGAATGGATTGTTGGTAATAATAGGCGTTGTCGCTTTTGGCCGCATTGACGCGCGACACCATCTCATCGATGCGCCATTGGAAGCCATCGCGTTGTGTGCGTGGGGCAGGAGGCTGTTGTAACATGGAAAACTCCTTTCCGAGAGAAAGGGATGGGATAATCCGGCGAGATGGGGATTATCGTTGGAGAAGACGGGGGGTTAAGAGGTCTCTTGGGGGTCGATCACCGCGGCCTTGGCGCGTTTCTTTCGGCGCCAATCCTTCAGTTTTCGATAAGAATGTTTGCTCTTTCGCAAGGCCAGGCGCACGCCCTCGCGGCTGATGCTTTCGACCCAACCCTCCAGGGTGGCCACTTTCACGAGCAGGTCAAGGGTCCAGCCGGTGTCCGCCCAGCCGAAATCGCGCGGCTCCCGTTCACGCATCACGGCCGCCAGCTTGTCCCCCAGCGAGGGGGAGATGGTGACCGGTCGTCCAGGGGAGGCGCTCCGTTCCAAGGCGCTCAAACCGTGCTCGTTGAAAGCCTTGATGCGGGCCCGGACCGTGGCGGCGGAGACGCCCAGCGTATCCGCAATTTTGGGAACGCCGATGCCGCTGGAGGAAAGCAGGATGATTTGCGCCCATCGCGCCTGGATGGCGTCGTCGCTTTTGGCGAGGGACTGCAGCGTCTCCCGTTCTTCATCGGACAAGGGGCGGACATAGAGGGCCATGGTGCGGGCATTATAGCCTGACTAACAAAAAATTGCAAATTCTTTTTTTGAAAGTGTAAATTCTTTTTTTGAAATTTGGGAAGCGGCCGCCCCGGGCCGCCACTCGCGGATATGGATGAAAATGGTGACAAGTGGCAAGTTGCAAGTCGCAGGTGAAGCTGCGCAAGTTGACCTGCCACCTGCAAACCTGCAAACCTGACTTTCATTTGTGTTTCCTCAATTTGTGTTTTCTATCCGTGGTTCTCCCTATCCGTGGATTCCAATTTCGTAATGCGTAATGCGTGAG
>CAZDCN010000080.1:0-7662 GCA_964503945.1 uncultured Caldilineales bacterium | reverse complement strand
CGCGTCGGTGGCGTCCCCCAGCTCCTGCAGCCGGGTGTCGGTGGCCTGAATTTCCGCGCTCAATTGCTGCAATTGCTCTTGCAGCGATTGTTTCAGCTCTTGATAGCGGGCCGTCTGCTGCTCGTTGGTAAATTCGACGAAGACCTCGGGCAGGGTGTTGGCCAGCTTCGCCGCGATCAGGGAATCGGGATGCTCGACGTGGAGATCGATGAGCTGGGTGTCGCGTACAGGTTGCACGGAGATCGCCCGAGCCAACTCCTGCGGATCGACCACGCCCTCCAGCCCGGCTTTGGCGATGGCCGCCTCCAGCATGGGCCGGGCGGTCAGCATCTGGGCGTAGGTGCTGGAGAGCCGCTCCGCGGCCAGGATGTCGGCGTATTGCATGGAGGCGCTGTTGCTCACGCTCTGGCTGACCAGCAATCGCACCGACGCGCGATAGATGGGCGTTTGCCGGGAGCTGAAGAAATAGGCGGCAACGCCCGCGATCACCGTGGTGAGCAGGATCAGCCACAGCCATTTTTTGAACAGGTCCCAGTATTGTCGTAATTCCATGGAAGGAGCGTCTCCTTGAGAACTTCCACCGATTTCACACAAGAAATCAGCACATGTCGCAAACGTTTATTGAGGGCCCGCGCGCAGCACAGGGGTTTTTTGCAAGGAGCTGGCTGGTCCGTGGACCAAGCCCCAGAAAAAGCCCAGCCCTGAGGCGTAGGCCCGGATCAGCAACATGGGGAGGGCGATGAGCAGAACCGGTTTATCCCGGCGATAGATGAGCTTGAGCAAGGAAAAGGTCGAGAAAAGGAACAACGCGGCCAGGGCCAGGGCCATCCACCAGAACGCCGGCAGGAAGAACCCGCCCAACAGGGCGAATGGCAACAAGGCCGCCATGAGGATCTGAATCTTCAGCGTGGGCGTGGTGTGGGAATCGTTCAGGGCGTACTCGGGATGCTGTTTGGAGAGAAAGGCTTTCCAATAACCGATGCGGAACTTGCGACGGGCGTATTTCCGCACGCTCTCCACATGCCAGTGATACACCGCGGCTTCGGGAACGAAGCGGAAGACATGGCCCGCGCGAGCCAATCGAAAGGAAAGCTCGTGGTCCTCCCCTGCGGCGTGACGATAGCGGGTGTCGAAACCGTTCGCGTCCAGAAAGACCTCGCGCCGATAGGCCGCGTAGGACGTATCCAGCGCGTCCACGCCCCCTTCTTCCTGCTCGATCCGGGCGATGCGCTGATAACGCTCTTCGTACTCCAGTTGCACGAAGCGAGCCACCAGCGACGTCTGTTGGGTGCGATACACCCCCCGGGCGCCGCTGACCAGGGGCGCGTCGAAAGGCTCCATCAGGCGCTCCAGGAAATCGGGCGCGGGCTCGCAATCCGCGTCGGTGAAGACGATGATGTCGGCTCGGGCCAGTTCAGCGCCCGCGTTGCGGGCCGCGGCCGGGCCCATGTGATCCAGCCTGAGCACGCGGGCTCCGTGAGCGCGAGCCACTTCCGCGGTCCCGTCCTCACTCCCATCATCCACGACAATGACCTCATACTGCTCCTGAGGCATAGTCTGATGCTCCAGCGCCAACAGGCATCTCGGAAGCACGTCTTCGGCGTTGTAGGCGGGAACGATGACGGAGACTCGGAGGTCCAACGGCAGCGGATTCGATGAAAACATAAGTTTGGAGATGAAGGGAGACTGGGGGCGACAAAGTTCTATTTTACATCAGAGGGGCGGAATTCGGCTAACCGACATGTCGGAACATGGCGCTATCGAGGAGCGCCCAGCGGAGCAAGGCCCGGTAAACCGCGCAGCCGCGACGCGCTCGGGCAGAAACCACGCCCAGGATACAGAAAACGAAACTCTTGATCCATGCGACCCACCCCATGAGAAAACGGTGCCAGCGGGCCGACCTTGCGCCATGCCACTCGCGGAAATACCGATTCATGGCCGAAACCGCCATCACCGCCGCGAGGGCAGGTCGCTGCCCGCTGCTGGCGCCGCCGACATGGGTCATCTCGGCTTCGGCCACCAACACGCACTGCAGGCCCGCCCGCCAGACGCGTCGGCACAGATCGATATCCTCGCCGTACATGGGATAATCGGGATTCAGTTGTCGCAGGGGAGACGGCAAATGGGCCGGGAAGAGGAAACACGCCCCGGAAAGCAGAGGAACAGCCGATGTTCGACCTCTATCATACTCCAGACGACGATTTTTAACAAAAAAGGAAAGGGGCAGCCAACGTCCTATGCCCGACCAGTCCACGAACTCCGACCAGGGCGTGGGGAACTCGCGGCCCGTGCGCCAGTCGTCCCGGCCCGAAGGGGCGAAAATGCGGGGACCCAGCAAGCCCGCTTGGGGATGCGTTGCCGCGTAGTGCGCCAGCCGAGCGATGCTGCCGGGATGGGGGAGGACGTCGGGGTTGAGCAGCAGCTGCATCCGGCCCCGGGCCAGCGCCAGCCCCTGATTGGCCGCCCGAGTATAGAGGACATTCGTCTCGTTGACCACCAGCCGCACCTGAGGAAACCGCGCCCGCACCATGGCCGCGGTCCCATCCTCCGACGCATTGTCCACCACAATCACCTCGTAATCCACATCCTTGGCGGCCGCGGGCAGCGCCTGCAGACACCGTTGCAGATGCCATCGCACATTCCAGCTCACGATGACGATGCTGAGGTCGGGGCGTCGCGCGCTCATGCCAGATCGATGTCGAACAGCCCCGCCAGCTCCTCGATGCGCGCCAGATAATAGTCCACGAATTCGAAATCCCGACGCCTGCCCGAAGTCACCAGCGCGGTCACCATGCCCATGGCCTTCGCGGGCCGCAGGTTTTCGGGCAGATCATCGATGAACATGCTCTTCTGCGGGTCCACGCCCGTCTTGGCCCGGCACGCCTCATAGGCCCGCGGGTCCGGCTTGGGGATGTAGTCCACCTCCTCCACGCCGATGACATGCTCAAAACAATCCTCCACGCCCAACACCTGCAGCACGTTGTGGGCGTGCTCCGAGGAGGCATTGGTGAAAATGAGCTTGCGCTGGGGCAGGGCCTTGAGCAACGCCCGCAGTTTGGGATTGGGCCCCATGTAGGGGGAGACGTCGAAATTGTGAACATAGGCCAGGTAAGGCCCCGGCTCCACGCCATATTCCGCCATCAACCCCGCCAGGGTGGTGCCATATTCCCGCCAAAACTTTTTCTGCACCCGCCGGGCCTCATCCAGAGGCAGGTGCAGCGTCCGCGCCACATACTCCTGAATCCGTGCATCGATGACCTCCCACAAGCCGTTGCTCAACGGATACAGGGTGTTGTCGAGATCGAAGCAAATCCATTGGAGTTGAGCGAGTCGCGGGTCCATAACCGCCATTATACTGCACCTTGTGGGAGGGAAAAAGAAGCGTGACAAGGGTGCGTTTCAATTTTGGGACAAAACGCATTTTGGACACGCCCCAATGAGACCTATGGCCACCCTCCGCCCGGCGATGAAGTCGCCGGGCTAGAAAACAGCGCCGGATGGCGTCCGGCTAGCCCGCACGGGCGCTGTTTCCCAGCCGGGGGAATGATCCCCCGACGACGAGCGGCGACCGGTCCGCCCCTCGCGCGGGCGGCGCAGCCCGTCCTGAGCGAGGCCGCAGGAGCCGTTCCTTGACCGCAGGCCCGAAGCGCCCGACGTCAATCGGCCAGAAGAACAAAAACGCGACCCCATTTTGGAACGCCCTCGCGTGACACGGGGCGGGGGGAACGAAGACGCACGCTCCGCCCGCCCCGTGTGCGGCCATCGCGCTTCGGGCCCGCCCAACCGCCCCGCTTAGCGCAGAGCCATGGGCAGATAAAGCGCGTGGGGCGGAGAGGTCGGCTCGGGCGTGGGCTGCGGGGATTAGGAAAGCGCGGCCGAGCCCAGATTGTCCCGCCGATAGCGGGGCCAGATGGCCTGGCCATAGCCGGTCACCCCGGCGTCGTGGATCACATTCATCGCGCCATCTTCCTGCACCACATAGATGACGCCATCGACGATCACGGGACTGGTGAGCACGCGCGCCTCGGACGCCAGGGCAACATCCTTCACAGCGACGCCATCCAGGGTGATGATCTGCAAATGACCGTCGGTGGCGAACAACACGAACTGGTCATCCGCCAGGGTGGGCGACGCCTGGGCCCAGGATCCCGGCGTCTCGGCCAGAAGCGTCGTCTGACATGAGGGCGTCACCTTCCACAACTGAGCCTTGCGCGTGGCCGCGTCATCGGGCACGGTCACGGCCAGATAGGCGTTGCCTTCGTGGTCCACAGTGGGCGCAGCGTAGAAACCCACCGCCTGGGTTTGGGGCTCGAAGGGGAATGTCACCCGGCACTGCTCTTCGAGATCGGCGTTGAGGCGATAAAGGGCCACCTGGAAGGCGCCTTCCGTCTCGGGCGCTTCATTGGGGCGCACATAGGGAGCCCAGAGGCCCGCGCCGTCGGGGACCACTTCGCCCGCCACCGAATCGGCGTTCGCCCCCACATAAGGCAGATAATAGCAGGCGAAATCGCCCGGATCGAAGGTCGCCAAGACGTGCAGCTGCTTATCCACCTTGGTGACGGAGCAGCCGTGGAGATAGCTTTCCTCCACGCCCGCCTGGCCCAGGGTCTGTTTGGCGGAACCGATGTAGATGGCCTGGCCGTCGGTGGTGAGCCCGGTCCCCACCCAGGTCCGAAAGCCGTTCTCCAGATTCAGGGTGTGCACGATGCGCCCCTGCGCGTCCATGGCGAACACCGCGCCGCAGTTGGAATTGATGGGATTCTGACATTGGTCGTTGGGCGTGTTCACGGTGGCGAAATAGTAGAGGCCATCCAGATACAGGCCCGAGCTGTCGCTGGTGGTTTGCACCGACGTCTTTCGGATCAACGCAAAGGTTTCAGGGTCGAGCGCGAAGACCGTGCCGCCGAAGGTGACGTTCCAGTAAAGTCGGTCTTGCTCTGGCACATAGCGCAAGGGGGCCTCGCCCGCGCCATCGTCCCGCAGCAGATAGAGCTTGCCATCCTGGCGGTTGTATCCGAAAAGCGCGTGGTTGTAGGGGCCGGGGCCGCTGCAGTTGCGGTTGTGTTCGTGGTTGGGATACACCAGCCAATCCCCCACTTGAATGGGCGTCGCGGTCAGGTTGGCGCAGTCGGTGGCGGGAATGCGCACATAGGAGACCGATCCCGCCTGGCCATATGTCGCGTCGGGGACCAAGGGGAAGGGTTGGGGCGTGGGGGTGGGCGAGGAAGGCGTGGATGTGGGCGCGGGGGTGGGCGTTGCATCGATAGGCTCGAAGCTTCCCACCACTTCGCGAATGGTGCGGGCCTGGGCCTGGTAGTCCTCAAGAAGCTGAAACAGGGGCTCGATCTCGTCGAAGTGACTGGAAACGGTGTTGTCGTTGACCACCAGCCCCAACACGTCTTGGCCGTCGGCCTCCTGGAGCGCCGCTTCGATATCGGCCAGGGTCACCGCAGCATCGCCCAGATGATCGATGGCGTAGCCGGCGTTGGTGGCCACCGTCACGGTGTAGCCGTTGTAAGTGGCCTGCCAGGGCGTGCTGATCAGGTCCGCCTTGCTGCTTTCCTCTGCATATTTGGTTGCGTAATAGCGAAGCCCTTCGGGCCAGTCGATATCCCCGTCGGACATGCCCGCTGAAAGCAACGGCTGTTGGGCCAGGGGGGAGAGAAAAGCCATGAACGCCTCCATATCTCCCTGATAGGTGACAGGAAAGGCGTACCAGCCATCGGTGCGGATGAGGTCCGGGCGGTTGGTGTAGCCGTCGAAGAATTTGTGGGAGGGGCCGTGATGATGCACGCCGATCTCATGGCCGTTCTCCTCCCAGGCCCGCACCACCTCGGTCAGATCGCGATCGTAGACGTATTGGGCCCATTGCGGCGAAAATTGCAGGGTGACCTTGGCGCCATAGGCATCGGCCAGGTCCATGAAATCCACCAGCTTGGGCCAGAGGGATTGGATGTGCGGTAGGTCGGAGACCTCAAGATGGAAGGTGAGGAAGACGCCATGGGCCTGGGAAGCCCTGCTGGCAGGGGGGACGTCCGCGGCGAGGGTGGCGGCAGTGCGCGCACACCCCCACAACGTCAGTAAAGCGAAGAAAAACAGGGCGGTGACCACAGGAAAACGCCATCGAAAAGTCATGATCATCTCCTTGGGAAGGTGTGTGGCGGGACGAAATGCAGTGCTTCATAAACAGCCCATGGATAGGGAGAACCACGGGTGGAGGGCGCAAATAGAGGAAACACAAATGGAAACCTCATGTGCGACTTGCTTCGCATGGGAAGTTTTATCGTACGAACAACCTCCGCGGGCGGCGGCCCGTGTCGCGTGTTTTCTCATGGTATGCAAAGGTTGTAATCAGTCTTTTTTCCAATTGTAAAAAGTGTGCAAAATTTGAATAGCCTCCCCATTGTCGAGGCGTCGCCAGCGAGACCCATTCCGAAAATTGGGGCCACGCATCCCCTCCCGTATAATAGGCGTGGAACGTCTCCGCCCTCCGCTCCATCCACCGTGACTCATGTCCCGTAACCTCCACACCCTTCGCATCTTCAGCGGCAGCGCCAACCCCCAACTGGCCGAAGAGGTGGCCAACCACCTCAACCGCCCCCTGGGCCGCAGCGCCATCCGCAGGCTGCCCGATTCCGAGGTCCATATCCTCATCGAGGAACTGGTGCGCGATGACGATGTCTTCATCATCCAGCCCTGCTCGGAGCCGGTGAACGATCATCTGATGGAGCTCATCCTCTACATCGATGCGTTTCGCCGGGCCTCGGCCCACAACATCAACGTGGTCATCCCCTACTTCCCCTACGCCCGGCAGGAGCGCATGGCCAAAGGCCGGGAGCCCATCAGCGCCCGGGTGGTGGCCACCATGCTGGAGACCATCGGCGCGGCCAGGGTGATTTATGTCGATATCCACGCCGAGGCCACCCAGGGATTCTTCACCATCCCCGTGGACCCCCTCTCCGCCATGACCATCTTCGCCAAATATATCCGCGGCCTGAATGTGCCAGACCCGGTGATCGTGGCGCCCGATGTGGGCCGGGCCAAGCTGGCGGGACGTTTCGCCCGGTTGCTGGACCTGCCCCTGGTGCTCATGCACAAACGCCGCACCAGCTTCTCCACCACCGAAACCACCGCCATCGTCGGCGACATCGAGGGCAAAACCCCCATCATCTTCGACGACATCATCGCCGGCGGCAGCGTGCTCACCCAGGCCGAAAGCCTGGTGGACGCGGGCGCCCGGCCCGAGATCATCCTCACCATCACCCATCCCGTGCTCCTCCCCAGCGCGCTGGAGCGGTTGGACGCCCCCTACATCCGGCAACTCGTCGTCACCAACACCATCCACATCCCCCCCGAAAAGCAGCATCCCAAACTGGAAGTCCTCTCCATCGCCCCCCTGCTGGCCGACGCCATCTACCGCATCCACAGCGGCGAATCCATGTCCCCGCTGATGACGCATCAGGGCTGAGCAACGATGATCAGGCGT
The DNA here is from genome assembly GCA_964503945.1 of uncultured Caldilineales bacterium. Classification (GTDB taxonomy): domain Bacteria; phylum Chloroflexota; class Anaerolineae; order J102; family J102; genus M2005. Next base: position 176 of record CAZDCN010000080.1, on the reverse strand, counting down.
CGCGGCGCTTGCCCGTCGATACCGATGAAAACCTCACGCAAAGACGCTAAGAACGCCAAGGTTTTCTTTGCCTCTTTTTTCCTTTGCGCCTCTGCGTCTTTGCGTGAGGCATCTATTTGCGAAGCAGGCGCCACGGACGGTTGTCCGTCGATACCGATGAAAATAGGAACGCTGAT
>CAZDCN010000079.1:0-7729 GCA_964503945.1 uncultured Caldilineales bacterium | reverse complement strand
TGGGAGTCCGTCGGATGTGGGGGCCGCGCGCGGGCGCCTTGGCCGTCATCCTGGCACTGTACGCCCCGGTCTTTCTTAGCGCCCTCTACATCCTGGGCGGCATCGCTTTGCCCTGGCTGCTGCTGGGGCTCAGTCTTATCGGTTGGGGATGGACCCTGCGGGGATGGTCGCGTTGGGTTGTGATGGCGGCGGGCGCGGGCCTGGCCGCGCTCAATGCCTCTTTCCTGTTCCACCCCTCCCTGCTCCCGACATCTCCATCCTTCTATCAGCTCATCGAACCCTCTTGGTTTTGGGGGACGAACACGGTGGGGTTGGAAACCGGCCCGGCCTGGGCCCTGGGCCTGCCATTGTTGGCCTTGGCCCTCATGGCCCTCTGGCTCGCTTTTGCCTCACCCCCTCGCGGTGCCACCCTCCCCTTGCGCATGTTCGCTCCCATCGCTTTTCTTTTGCTCCTGGCCGCCCCCTTCACCCCGGCGCAGGCGTCCCTGGCGCTGATCCTGACCGCGTCGCTGATGCTGGCCGCGGTCGCCGCAAGCCTGCTGGCCCTGGCCCCCACGCTAAAAACGCCTGCGGTCTGGGCGGCATGGCTCATGCTGCCCCTGCTGGCCGCGGGCCCGGCCCTCTCCCCCGAATTCCAGACCTATCCCATTCCCGAGCGCCCCGCGGCTGTGTTCGGTGCGACGCAGATTCTCCTCGTCGACGTGAGCGCGACGGCTCCGCCCGCGCCGGGCCAATCGTTGACCGTGAACGCCTTTTGGCAGGCCACCCAGCCCATCGACTTCGATTACAACCTCTTCATCCACGTCACCGACGACGCCGGGAATATCGTCGCTCAGTTCGACGGCCAGCCTGGGGGCGACCGCCCCATGACCGCGTGGATGCCGGGGGAGGTCCTGTCCGCCCGCTACGAGGTGGCCATTCCCGCGGAGGCGCCCGCGTCCCTGCACGTGCGGCTGGGCCTTTACAACTGGCAGACGGGCGCCCGCTTGCCCCTGGCCTCGGGCGGCGACGCCCTGATCCTTGGCCAATAGCCATCGACCATGATGAAAACCCTTCGTTCGCCCTCCTTTTGGACGGCGCTGCTCCTCACCTGCTTTGCCATCGCGCCTCTGCTGCGGCCCGGCTACTTCTGGGCCGCGCACGACGCGCGTCATGACGTCTACTTCATCCTTCAGTACAACATCACCTGGAATGAGGGCGCGCTTTTCCCCCGCTGGTCGCCCGACTGGACCTTTGGCTACGGCTATCCCTTCTTCAACATCTACGCGCCCGGCGCCACCTTCCTGGGCGCGCTGCTCTACCGCACGCTGCACCTCACCCTGGAGAACGCGGTCAAAGCCACCTTCATCCTCACCCTGCTCATCAGCGCCGGAAGCATGTGGCTGTTCGTGCGGGATTGGCTGGGCGAGCGGGCGGCGCTGGCGGCCGCGGTCGCCTATGTGTACGTCCCCTATCATTTGGTGGATGTGTATGTGCGCGCGGCCATGGCCGAGAGCCTGGCTCTAGCCTTGCTGCCCCTAAGCCTGTGGGCGGTGCGGCGGGCGGTGTTCAGGCCGAGTGCGTGGGCCATCGCCCTGGTTGGCCTCAGCTACGCGGCCATCCATCTCAGCTCGAATCTGGTGGCCTTGCTGTTCACCCCAGTCCTGGCCTTCTATCTTCTCTTTCTGGCGTGCCGCCGCGCTTCCATTGCTCCAAAACCCGATTTGTTCTCCCGGGCGTCTCTGCATCTCTGCGTGCGTTATCTGTGGGCTCCGGTCGCGGGGCTGGCCCTGGGCGTCGCGCTGGCCGCGTTTTTCATCTTGCCCGCGTTGCTGGAAAGTCGTTTCGTGAACCGAGAGCAGTGGTACGGCGGCTATTATGATTTCCACGACCATTTCGTCTACTTCGCCCAACTCTTCGACCCCCGCTGGGGGTTCGGCATCAGCGCGCCCGGTCCGAATGACCCGCTCAGCTATCAACTGGGGCTGGCCCTGGTGACGCTGGCGGGCATGGCCGCATGGGCCGCGTGGCGGCGTTCCAGCGAAAAGCGGGCGGAGATTGGCTTCTGGTTGGTCATTCTGTTGGGCAGCGTATGGCTCACCACCGGGGCTTCCGCCTTCGCCTGGGATCACATCCCCGGCGTGGCCATGGCCCAATTCCCCTGGCGCTATCTCTCCCTGGCCGCGCTGGCCCTGGCCATTCTCGCCCCCGCAGTCTTGAGCTCGGAGGAGGGAGACGGGGGATCGGAGGTGAAAGGGGCGAAAGACTACCTGACGCCTCTGCTCCTGGCCGGGCTCATCATCCTGGCCAGCGCGCCTTATCTGCGGGTGGAGATCACCGATCCGCCGCCCGGCGGGGCCACCCTGGCGGGGTTGATGGAATTCGAGCGCAGCGCCGATGAGATGACGGGCATGACCAGCACAGCCCAGGACATCGCGACCTGGTCCCCCCTGGCCGATCTCCACATGGCCGGGATTCCCATCACCACGCAGGTGGACTACAGCCTGGTGCACAAGAACCCCGATCTGGCCGTGGACGCCCGGGAACATCGGGTCATGGAGGAAACGGTGCGGGTGTGGAGCGGCAAGCCGGGCCAGCGCGTGCCCTTCCTGCGCCAATGGTATCCGGGGTGGACTGCCACCCTCCTGGACCCAGACACGGGCGAGGTCATCGACCGCTTTCCTTTGACGCCCGAGGACGCCCGTCCGCCCTACGGTCTGCTGTCGGTTCCCGTGCCTCAGGGCGACTTCCTCCTCCGCATCTCCTTTGAAGACACGCCCATCCGCAAGGCCGCCAACGCCATCTCCATTTTCGCCGCGATCTTCATCCTGGGCCTTTTTCTGTGGACTTTCGTCTGGCGACAATTCAAACAAAGGTCCTCCGACGACACCGCCTCTATGCCCTGACGCCCACTTCCTCATGTCTCGACTCCGCGCGCGCCTTGCCTCTCCCCTGACGCTGCTCATCCTTTTGAGCGTCTTCGCCTGGGTTTCGCTGCTGGCTCCGGGCTACTTCTTACGCGCGCACGACGCCCGCCACAGCCTCATCTGGCTCAGCGAGCTGCACCAGGGCGTGCAAAGCGGTTTCCTCTGGCCCCGCTGGGCGCCCGATCATGCCCAGGGCTATGGCTATCCTCTCTTCACTTTCTATGCGCCTCTGGCGTTTCTCATCGCCGAGGTTTTCAATCTGCTGGGCGCGGGCATTCTGGGCGCGATCAAGATCGTATGGATTTTGGCCACCATCCTGGCTGGCGTGAGCATGTATCAGTTGGGCAAGCGTCTATGGGGCGTGGGGCCGGGATTCATTGCCGGACTGCTCTATGTGTTTGCGCCCTATCATCTGGTGAACATCTATGTGCGGGGAGCGTTCGCCGAGTTCGTGGCCCTGGCCATCTATCCCTGGGTGATTCTCACGTTTTGGGAGGTTCTGGCCCGGCCCAGCGCCCGCCGCGTGGCCCTGGCCGCGCTCAGCCTGGGCGCGCTGCTGCTTACCCACAGCGTGACCCTCATGCTCCTGCCGCCCCTGCTGGCCCTGATCATCCTCTATTGGCTGCTTCTGGCCTGGCGGCGGGATGGCGACCCTCCGGTGCGGGCGACGCTCTCCGCCCTGGCCGCGGGCCTGTTGGGCGGGATGCTGGCCGCCATCTTTCTTCTCCCCGTCCTGGGCGAAACGAAATACATCGTCCTGGACCAGTGGCTGCCCGCGGAAAGCTACAACTATCCCCAACAATTTCTCTACCTCTTCCAATGGTTTGATTTTCAATGGGGATACGGCTTCGCCCTGCCCGGCCCCAACGACGGCATGAACCTATCCATCGGGTTGTGGCTGGTCACCCTGGGCCTGGCCGCGCTGCCCCTGGCATGGCGGAGGGCAGAGGCCGGAGGCCGGCGGGCGTTGTTGGCGGGCTTTGTGGCCATGGCGCTTATCGCGCTCTTCGCCACCCTGGCTCCCAGCCAGGTCTTCTGGGATGTCATTCCCATGATCAAGCTGGTGCAGTTCCCCTTCCGGTTTCTGGCCCCGGCCACCCTCTTCCTCTCCCTCGCGGCCGCGGGCGTCGTGGCCGCGCTGCTACCGGGCGACCAAGAGGGATTGCACCCCTGGCTGCTGGCCCTGGCCGCGGCCATCCTCCTCAGCGCCTGGCTCTACGCCAAACCCCAGCACACCCAGGTGAGCCCGCGGGATGTGAGCCCCGCGGCCGACATCTTCTTCGAGCTGGATTACCCCGACATGCGGGGCAGCACCGCGTTCGCGTCCGCGGGCAAGCCCGCCACTTCGCCTAAGATCGACGCCTACGTGCAGGGCAGGCCCCTGCCTCTGGCCGAAATCTATCGGGGCGAGGGCTCGATGGCGATGGTGAAGCATGGCGGGGGCGAAGACGTCGTGCGGGTGATGGCGCAAACGCCCGTGACCGTGCGCTTCTACACCTACTGGTATCCGGGCTGGCGGGCGTGGGTGGATGGCGAGCCCGCGGTCACCCGTTACGATCCCAACGATCCCAACGCTCTGATTTTGGTGGACGTTCCCGCGGGGGATCATGAAGTGCGCATCCGCTTCACCAACACGCCGCTGCGCACCGCGGCCGCGTTCATCTCTGCGCTGACGCTGTTGATTTTGGTTATCCTCTTCTTCTGGGATACAATCCGCTCCCATGCCCCATAAAATCTGTCCTAACTGCGGAACGCATGTCAGTCATAAAGCCGATGCGTGCTTCATGTGCGGCTATCGGTTCGACGCGCCGCGCCCGCGGTTCCGTTTTCGCATCCCTTGGGCGGACATGGCGCTCGCTCTCGTGCTGGCGGGCCTGGTCCTCCTGTGGTGGCGATGGGATGCACAGCGCCGGGTGCTGGCGCTAACCCCTTCGCCCACGCCCACCCTCACCCCCACGCCCACCCTGACCCCTACGCCTACTCTGACTCCCACGCCGTCGCCCACGCCCACCCTCACCCCCACGCCCACGCCTATTATCTACACGGTGAAGCCAGGCGACACCTACTACGGCATCGCCGCCCGTTTCGGCATCGATTTGGACGCCTTGTTCGCCGCCAATCCCAACGCCAGCGCCTCCTCTTTACAGCCGGGCCAAACCCTGCTCATTCCCACGGCAGCCGCTCCTATCGAACCGCTGCCCACGCCCGAGCCCCTCAGCGGCCTTATCAACTATCCGGTGGAGCCGGGCGACACGGTGGAGGCTATCGCCATTCGCTTCCAGGTGGATCAGACCGTCATTTTGGAAAACAACGACATTCCCGACCCCAACAACCTCCAGGCGGGCCAGGTGCTCATCATCCCGGTGGGGGATGTGACGCCCACGCCCGAACCGGGCCCCACGGCCACGCCCACGCCCCACGCGCATCCCCCTCAGCTCATCAGCCCGCTGGACGGCGTCGTCTATGTGGGGGAGCCGGGTCCGCTGCTGCGCTGGGTGGCGGACCGCATCCTGCCCGAGGACGCGTGGTATGAGGTGGGGCTCGCCTATGCAGATCGGCATTTGTCCCGGCCCGAGCCCATCCTCACCAAAGCCTCCAGCTATCGGCTGGACGCCAGCCTGCGCCCGCCGGCGAGCGCGGATTCCGCGGAGATTCGCTGGTGGGTGCGCCTGGTGCGCGTGCTCCCCGACGGTGAAATCCGCCCCATCAGCCCCCCCTCGCCCGTCCGCTCTTTCGAGTGGCGGTGACCCGGGCGTATTGACAACCCGTCACAGGCGGCTTACAATACATGCGCCATTCGCGGCGGCCCGCCGGCGTCGATGAAAATGGGATGCGTATTTCGTACTGCGTATTGCGTAACGCCCTGCATTTTACGCAATACGAACTACGCAATACGTTCCTCGCCGCCTCGGCCAACGTTACCGCCAAAGCCTTTTCGCAAACGATGCCGACATTTATTTACGAAGCAGGAGCCCTTCATGCCCAAACTTTTCCTTATCCACTGGGACGACAGCGAGATTGAAGCCTACGCCGATGAGTTGCGCGAACTGGGCTGGGAGGTGGAGTTCGAAGCCATGGATGGCGCGCTGGCCTATCGTCGCGTCAAGGAATGGCAGCCCGATGTGGTGGTCATCGACCTGCGCTACCTGCCCTCCCATGGCCGCATGACGGGCATGATTCTGCGCAAGGCCCCAGCCACCTGGGAGGTCCCCCTGCTGTTTGTGGATGGCAAGCCCGAGGATATCGAAAAGACTCGCGACGCCGTCTTCGATGCCGAATTCGTCACCCGCGAGGAGTTGCCCCAGGCCCTGGAGCGTATTCGGGAGCAGGGGAGTCTGGCCGGGCTAACGAAGAAGGATTGATCCTTCTTTGATGACTACGGCCACGGGATTGACGCCGAATTCGTAGGCGAGGCGGCGGTAGTCGCGGGCGTGGAGGATGAGGATGTCCGCGCGCTTGCCCGGCTGCAAGGAGCCGACGACATCGCCCAGGCCCACAGCGTAGGCCGCGTTGATGGTGGCTGCGTTTAGGGCTTCGGCCGGGAGCAGGCGCTGATAGCGGGCGGCGATGGCCATGACCATGGGCATGGAGGGACAGGGCGCGGATCCGGGATTGATGTCGGTGGCCAGGGCCAGGGCCGCGCCCATGTCGATGAGCTTGCGCGCGTCGGCAAAGTGGCAACTGCCCAGGTTGAAGTTTACCGCGGGGATAACGACGGCCACGGTGTCCGATGAGGCCAGCAAGGCCATCTCTTCTTCGGGCGTGACATCGAGATGGTCTACCGAGGTCGCTTCCATCTCCACGGCCAAGGTCACTCCGCCCAGATTCTCGAACTCGTCGGCGTGGAGTTTGGGGAGCATGCCCTGGGCCCGGCCCGCTTCCAGCACCCGGCGGCTTTGCGCGGCGTCGAACACGCCGGCTTCGCAGAACACGTCGCAGAAGAAGGGCGCGTCGGTTTGGGCGAAATGGCTGCTCTTGTACCAGGCCGCGGCCGCGGGGATCATTTCCTGGATAACGAGATCGACATAATCGTCGGTGTGGCCTTTGTATTCGGGCGGGACCGCGTGCGCGCCCAGGAAGGTGGGGACCAGGGTGGCGGGATGGGTCTGGTCCAGGCGGGCGATGGCTTCCAGCAGTTTGAGTTCAGCCTCGGTGCTCAGCCCATACCCCGTCTTCACCTCCACCGTGGTGGTTCCCAGGGCCAGCATGGCATCCAGCCGCGTCCGGGTTTCGGCTACGAGTTGTTCGATGGAGGCTTCGCGCACGGCCTGCATGGTGCTGACGATGCCTCCGCCCGCGGCCATGATCTCCATGTAGGTCGCGCCCTGAATGCGCATCTCGAATTCGGCGGCCCGGTCGCCCGCGTAGACCACGTGGGTGTGCGCGTCCACAAAGCCGGGCATGACCACCCGCCCCTGGGCGTCCAGGCGCTCTCGGGCTTGATACCGGGCGATTAGGTCTTCGGTCTTCCCCACGTCGAGGATGAGACCGTCTTGCACGGCCACCGCGCCGTCTTCCATGAGGCCCACATCCAGCATGGCGGGGCCTCGTTTGGGACCGTCGTTGGCGCAAGTGATGAGTTGTCCGGCATGGATGATGAGGAGATCGACGGTTTTCATGCGGTGGTTGACTCCGGGTGGGAGAAAGGGGTGGGATGCATGCGGCAAGGAGACAGGGGAGTCGTCTGGAGTTGGGGGAGGAATATGGAATTTGACGGTCGGGCCGATGCGTGCTAATTTAAAGCAAAGCAGTTTTCTGTCATTTTTGTGAAGCAGGTGTCATGAGCGTTTGCACGCCGATAAGGAATGAAAATGAGCGACGGG
>CAZDCN010000078.1:0-7803 GCA_964503945.1 uncultured Caldilineales bacterium | reverse complement strand
ACTGGATCTACGACAACGGCATCGAGGGCAGCTACTACGAGCACAACGCCTACACCGAGGCCATCGGCATGGTCTACCAGTTCAATCACTTCGGGCCATTGCGAGGCGCCAGCGGCGGCAACAACCTGAAGGACCGATCCGCGGGCCTGGTGGTGCGTTACAACTGGATCGAAGGCGGCAACCGCCAGCTCGATCTGGTGGACGCCGAGGATAACCCCGACATCGTCAACGACCCCAGCTATCGTCAAACCTTTGTTTATGGCAACATCCTCATCGAACCCGACGGCGCAGGCAACAGCCAGATAGTGCACTACGGCGGCGACAGCGGCGTCGCCAGCGACTATCGTAAAGGAACCCTCTACTTCTACAACAACACCATCATCTCCCAACGCGCGGGCAACACCACCCTGATGCGCCTCTCCACCAACGACGAGACCGCGGACGCCCGCAACAACATCATCTACGTCACGGCCGACGGCGGCAAGCTGGCCATGCTGGACGCAGCCGGCGCACTGCATCTGGGACATAACTGGACCAAACCGGGCTGGGTGGACAGCCACTCGGGCCTGACCGGGGTCATTTTCGACGATGGAGGCAATATCACCGGCAACGACCCCGGTTTTGTGGATGAATCAGGCCAGGATTATCACCTCACCGCGGATTCGCAAAACCTCGACGCGGCCGGCCCCCTGCCTCCCGACGCCTTGCCCGATCACGCGCTGGACAGCCAATATGTAAAACATCAGGCCCAGGAACCCCGGCCCGACGACGGCTCCCCCGACATCGGCGCATTCGAACGCGGCGTCCCCCTCTACCTGCCTCGGGTCGAGATCATGGCGCTGGGGGCCACGGACGTGCGCCTGAGCTGGGACAGCCTCCTCTGGTACAATCAATTTCAGGTGTGGCGCAGCGCGGACCCCTACTTCTCGCCCTCGGGCGCGTCCTACGCCGATGTCAACGCCGCGCCCTGGCAATTCGACGACGCCAACGCCCGCGGCGATCCCAACGCCAACTACTACTATCTGATCACCGATGTGCTTTCGGGCGGCGCCAGCTCCCAATCCAATCGGGTGGGCGCATTCGACTTCGCCCTGACGCCGGGCGACTCGTATGTCCCATGAAAATGGGCGTCGCCAGAGGCAGGCGCCAAGTCGCAGATGAAGCGACGCAAGTTGGCCCGTCACCTGCGACCTGCCAACCTGCCAACCTTGGCGTGAGCTTTATTCTCCCCTCGCCGCCACCAGGGGCAGAAACATCCGGGAGCCGGTCTCCTCGCCCGCCAGCCGGTAGACCCCGCCGCCCAGGTCGAGGACGTAGAGCTCGCCCGATTCATCCTCGCCAAAGGAGGCGATGTTGAGACCGCTCTCCAGCACGGGTTGCGATTCCCACGCGCCGTCCTGATCCTGACGCAGCGCGTAGATTTTGCCGCTGCAGAAATCGCCGTAAAAATACAGGCCCGTCAACTGCGGATACGCCTGACCCCGATACACATACCCGCCGGTGATGGAACAGCCTTCCGGATGGGGATATTCCCACACCGGGAGCACTTTGCCCGATGTATCGCAGCCCTCGGGCGGGTCGTAGCAATGATTGCCCTCCATGGTGTTCCAGCCATAATGCTCGCCCCCCGGGCTGTCTGCAGGCTGAAAATCCACCTCCTCCCATTTGTTCTGCCCCACATCCGCGATGTACATATCCCCCGTGGCCCGGTCGAAGGAAAACCGCCAGGGATTGCGCAGCCCATAGGCCCAGATCTCCAGCCGGGCGTCATCCCGCCCCACAAAGGGATTGTCCGGCGGGATGGCGTAGGTCGCCTCGCCCGAAACCTTGATGCGCAGCATCTTGCCCAGCAGCGACTGCAGATTCTCGGCATTGTCCCACGGATCGCCCGCGGAGCCGCCGTCCCCCATGCCGATGTAGAGATAGCCGTCCGGCCCGAACTGCAATTGCCCGCCGTTGTGATTGGCCGCAGGCTGGTCGATGCGCAGCACCTCCACGCCCGTGGCCGGGTCCGCCTGCTGCCCATCGGGCGCTTGGTAGCGGGCCACCACCGTGTCCCCATCCCCTTCCTTGCTGCTGAAATTCACATAGAACTCGCCATTTTCCGCGAAATTCGGATCGAAGGCCACGCTCAGCAGCCCCCGCTCCGAAGGCCCCGAATCCACGATGTCGCTGATATCGAGGAAGGGCGTGCGGCGAATGTCGCCGTTGGCCTCCACCACCCAAATGCGCCCCACCTTCTCCACCAGAAACGTGCGGCCGCTGCCATCCCCCGCGTGGGTCAGATAGGTGATCTGCCCATCCAGCCGGGTGAAAGGCTCCAGCCGCACCGCGGGAGGAAAAGCCACTTCGGGCGCGGCAGGGGCTTCGGTGGGCGCGGCCGAGAGTGAGGTGGCCGTGGGGGCTTGCGTGGGCGCCGCGGTGGGCGAAGCCGCCACGGGTTGGGTGGGTGACGCCGTCGGGGTGGGAGGCGTCGTCGGAGAAGGCGCCTCCGCGATGGGAGGCGTGGGCAACGGCGTGGCCGTGGGCTGTGGCGCCAACGCGCCGCATCCCGCCAGCAGAAAGAGAGAGAGAAAGATAAACAGTCGCATGACAACGCTTCCTCCTTAAACTTCGGGTAGAAAACGCCGCATCACCGCCAGGTTTTCGATGGCCTTGCCCGCGCCGATGGCCACCGCGGCCACAGGATTGTCACCCACATAGCAGGGCACGCCCGTCTCGCGGGTGAGCAGATTGTCGATGTTCCTGAGCTGGGCCGTGCCGCCGGTGAGGACAATCCCCCGGTCGATGATGTCGGAGGCCAGCTCGGGGGGCGTCTTTTCCAGCGTTTGTTTGACGGTGTTCATGATCTGACGCAAGGGTTCGGTCATGGCCTCCATCACTTCCTCAGAGGTGACCGTAATCGTCTTGGGCAGGCCCGAGACCTGGTTGCGCCCGCGCACTTCCAGCGTCAACTCATCCTCCAAAGGCAGGGCCGAACCGATCTGAATCTTCAGCTGCTCCGCGGTCTGGTCGCCGATGATGAGGTTGTATTTCTTGCGGATGTAATTCACGATGGCCTGATCGATGCGATTGCCGCCCACCCGCACGCTGCTCCACACCACGATGTCGTTCATGGAGACCACCGCGGCCTCGGTGGTGCCGCCGCCGATATCCACCACCATGTTGCCGGTGGGCGTGTGGATGGGCAGCCCCACGCCATAGGCCGCGGCCAGAGGTTCGGGAATGAGATAGGCCTCCTTGGCCCCGGCGCTGATGGCCGCGTCGTAGACCGCGCGGCGCTCCACGCTGGTGATGCCCTTGGGCGAACTCATCATCACCTGGGGCCGGAACAGAGGGTTGCGGCCCACCACCTTGCGGATGAAATGGCGCAGCATGGAGGTGGTGACGAAGTAGTCGGCGATGACGCCGTCGCGCACAGGGCGAAAGACGCGGATGCTTTCGGGCACGCGGCCGAGCATGTCCGCGGCGTCGCCGCCCACGGCCACGATCTTGTTGTCGCGGGCGGAGATAGCCACTACGCTGGGCTCCTGCAAGACGATGCCTTTGCCGACGACATAGACCAGGACGTTGACCGTGCCGAGATCAATGCCGATTTGTTTTTCGAACATGGAAGGGTCCTTTTGCCAGGCTATTGCTAGCGGGTTGTTTCGATGCCAGGATGATGTTAGAGTGACGCGATCAGCTCGCTTTGTGCAAGCCAACGTTTTTCCAGCGCCAACCGCTCACATCGAACTTTGATTATAGTGCAGAAGGGAAAAGAGGGAAAATCTGGAAGCATGAAAAAGCCGGACGCTGGTTTCACGCCCGGCTTCCGTGGGGTTCGGATCAAGCAAACTGGATGACGCCTTTCGATACAGGAGGATGGCGGGCCAGAAAGGACCGCTTGTGCAATGCCAATCCCTCAGCCGCCCTACTCCTGCTCTTCCCTTTGCGGAGGCAGAGGAGCCTGCTCTACGCCGCGGGCGCGCACGGCCGCGCGCTTGCGGGCCACCTTCATGCGGGCCAGGGAGCGCCGCAGCGCGGCTTCCATGGCCAGACGACGTTCCAGGTCCCGATCCTTTTCGGGGCTGGTCAGATATTCCTGAGCCCGGCGCATGGCTTCCTCCGCCCGCTGGATGTCGATCTCTTCCGCGGCTTCGGCGGAGCGGGCCAGCACCACCACCTCGTCGGGCCGGACTTCGGCGAAGCCGCCGCCCACCGCGAAGTAGCGGTCGTCCTCGCCTTCTTTGCGCACCATGATCTCGCCCGGCTGCAGGGTGGCCATCAAAGGCGCGTGCTTGGAAAGCGCCGCAAACACGCCGGAAGAGCCGGGCAGGATGACCATGTCCACATCATCTTCATAGACGATGCGGTCCTGGGCGATGAGGGAGAAGTGGGTTTTCGCCATGGGATTCGTTAGGGGTTATGAGTGACTGCTTGGGTTTCGGTCGTCCGCCAGGGGGAGGGAAAAGTCGGTGGATAGCCTCTGGCGCAACCGTCAGTCCTGCGCCCGCAGCTTCTTCGCCTTCTCCACCGCTTCTTCGATGGTGCCGACCATGTAGAACGCGGCCTCGGGCAGGTCGTCGTGCTTGCCTTCCAGGATCTCCTTGAAGCCGCGCACGGTGTCCTCGATCTTGACATAGCGGCCCGGGGTGCCGGTGAACTGTTCGGCCACGAACATGGGCTGGGTGAGGAAGCGCTGGATCTTGCGGGCCCGGGCCACGGTGAGCCGGTCCTCCTCGCTCAGTTCCTCCACGCCGAGGATGGCGATGATGTCCTGCAGGTCCTTGTAGCGCTGCAGGGTCTTCTGCACGCCGCGGGCCACGTTGTAGTGCTCTTCGCCCACGATGTTGGGGTCCAGGATGCGGCTGGTGGAGGCCAGGGGGTCCACCGCGGGGAAGAGAGCCTGCTCCGCCAGGGACCGCTCCAGGGAGATGGTCGCGTCCAGGTGGGCGAAGGTGGTGGCCGGCGCGGGGTCGGTGTAGTCGTCTGCAGGGACGTAGATGGCCTGCATGGAGGTGATGGACCCCCGCTTGGTGGAGGTGATGCGCTCCTGCAGCTCGCCCATGTCGGTGCCCAGGGTGGGCTGATACCCCACCGCGCTGGGCAGACGCCCCATCAACGCGGACACCTCGGAGCCGGCCTGGACGAAGCGGAAGATGTTGTCGATGAAGAGGAGGACGTCGCGGCCCTCGTCGCGGAAGTATTCGGCCATGGTGACCGCGGTCAGGCCCACCCGCAGGCGGGCGCCGGGGGGCTCGTTCATCTGACCGAAGACCATGACCGTCTGGGGCAGCACGCCCGAATCCTTCATCTCGTGCCACAGGTCGTTGCCCTCGCGAGATCGCTCACCCACGCCCGCGAACACCGAATAGCCGCTGTGCTCTTCGGCCACATTGCGGATGAGCTCCTGGATGATCACGGTTTTGCCCACGCCGGCGCCGCCGAACACGCCCGTCTTGCCGCCTTTGGTGAAGGGGGCGATGAGATCGATGACCTTGAGGCCGGTCTCGAACATCTCCGTTTTGGTGGATTGCTCTTCAAAAGGAGGCGCCGGACGATGGATGGGATAGTAAGTGTCGGTCTCCACGGGCCCTTGCTCGTCGATGACCCGGCCGGTCACGTCGAAAATGCGGCCCAGGGTGGCGGGGCCCACGGGCACGCTGATGGGCGCGCCGGTGTTGATGGCTTCCATGCCGCGGCGCAGACCGTCGGTGGTGGACATGGCCACCGTGCGCACGCGGTCATGGCCCAACAGTTGCTGCACCTCACACACCAGCACCCCGCCATCCTCCAGCGGGATGTTGACCGCGTCGAAGATGTCGGGCAGTTGGCCGTCGGGGAATTCCACATCCACCACCGGGCCCACGACCCGAATGATATGTCCTTTCGATTGCTTTTTGCCGTTGTTGCTCATCCAGGTTGCCTCCGATAATGCGTCATGCGTAATGCGTAATGCCGGACAGCCACGCGAAAACGACGGTTTACGGTTTACGTTTTACGCATTACGTGCTTTATGCTTAAGTAAGAATAAAGTCTCGCTTCAAGTGAATGTCAGGGGATAAGGCTGTATCCAGCCGGGTTATTTTTCCAACGCGGTGACCGCGCCCGCGATGTCGAGCAGAGCCATGGTGATGGAATGCTGACGGGCTTTGTTGTAGGTGAGGGTCAGGTCGGAGATGAGGTCTTCCGCGGCCTCGGTGGCGTTGCGCATGGCCACCATGCGGGCGGAATGTTCGCTGGCGATGGCCTCGAACAGGGATTGGAGGATTTCGATCTCCAGCAGACTCTGCAGGATCTGGTTCAACACCGTTTCGGGGTCGGGCTCGAAGATGTAGTCGATGGCCATGTCGGGCGGCGCGGTCTCATCGGGCACGATGGGCAGGATTTTTTCCACCACGGGCTCTTGCTTCACCGTGTTGATGAAGCGGGTGTAGGCCACATAGACCGCGTCGTAACGCTCCGCCGCGAAGTCATCCATAAGGATGCGGGCGATGGGTCCGACTTCGGCCGTGGCCCGGCTGCGGAATTTGGCGTGCAGATAGCCGCTGGCGGGCCGGTCGCCAATGCCCACGAACTCTGCACGGATGGGCGGGCCGTACTTGCGCATCCAATCGCGCCCTTTCTTGCCCACGGTGACCAGCTCCACCGACTTGCCTTCATCCTCCCAGGCTTTGATCTGCCGGGCGGCGTGCATGATCATGTTGTGGTTCAGACCGCCCGCCAGGCCGCGGTCCGCGGTGATGAGGAGCATGCCGATGCTGCGCTCTTCTCGCTGCTGAAGCAGGGGTTGCGAGGAAGCGTAGGCCGGACGGATGCGGGCCAGAAAAGCTAGCACATCCTGCGCCTTGCGGGCGTAGGGCCGCGTGGCCTGCACCTGCTCCTGGGCGCGGCGCATCTTCGAGGCCGACACCGCCTCCATGGCCTTGGTCACCTGAGCGATGTTTTTGACGCTGCGAATGCGTCGCTTGATCTCACGTGTGGTAGCCAATGGGGACTCCTTCAGGGGGGATGATCAAAAATTCATGATCCATGATTAACTATGTGTGAGGGAGATTCTCGGGCTAATCCTCTTGGATCATGAATCCTCAATCATTGGCCTTACACAAACTGCTTGTTGAATTCCTCGATGGCGTGCTTCAGGCTTTCTTCGATCTCGGGCGTCAGCTTCTTCTCCCGCTCGATGGCGTTGCCCACATCGGGATAATTCGAGTCCATGAACTGATAGAACTGCTGCTCCCATTCGGGAATGCGTTCGATGTCGATGTGGTCGATGTAGCCGTTGGTGCCCGCGTAGATGACCATGACCTCTCGGGCCAGGGAGAGGGGCTGGTACTGGGGCTGCTTGAGGAGCTGGGTGAGGCGCTGGAAGCGGTCGAGCTGACGCTGGGTGGCCGGGTCCAGGTCGGAGCCGAACTGGGCGAAAGCGGCCAGCTCGCGGCCCTGGGCCAGCTCCAGCTTCATCTTGCCCGCCACCTGCTTCATGGCCTTGGTCTGGGCCGCGGAGCCCACGCGCGAGACGGAAAGACCCACGTTCAGGGCCGGGCGGATGCCCGCGTAGAAGAGGTCGGCCTCCAGGTAGATCTGGCCGTCGGTGATGGAGATGACGTTGGTGGGGATGTAGGCGGAGACGTCGCCGGCCTGGGTTTCGATGATGGGCAGCGCGGTGAGGGAGCCGCCGCCATATTCGGGGGCCAGCTTGGCCGCGCGCTCCAGCAGACGGCTGTGCAGATAGAAGACGTCGCCGGGGTAGGCCTCGCGGCCGGGCGGGCGGCGCAGCAGCAGGGAGACCTGGCGATAGGCCCAGGCGTGCTTGCTCAG
>CAZDCN010000077.1:0-7811 GCA_964503945.1 uncultured Caldilineales bacterium | reverse complement strand
ACGAGCGCAGCGAGTTTCGGGGGAGGGCCGGGGAGGGGGCAAAAACCGACCCATGCACTTGCCATCGTTGTGCCAGATGTGGCTGAGACCCAATTTGTGTCAGGTAACTAGTACACAAATGAAGGTCAGGAAGGAAGAACCACCAGCAACACGGCCGCTGTCACCCCAGCGCCCAACAACGCCCCCGCCACCAGTTGTGCGGGGGTGTGTTTTTTGCGGTGCAATCGGGCCCAGGCCACCAGGGGCAGGCTGAGAAACGTCCACCACGCGCCCGGCCCGAAAATGAAGACCAGCAACGTGGCGAACCCGCTTACGCCGATCATGTGCATGCTGATCTTCCAAAAATGGGAGACCGTGAGGGTGATGACGCCCAGCGAGGCATAGACCGCGGCCAGGGCCCACACCATGCGCGGCGCGCCCGCCAGCCACAACACGCCCAGGGCCAACAGGTCGCTGCTGAGGCTGACCGCGATGAAACGGGGCCGCTCTTCGCGGTGGGTCAGCTCCAGGTCGCTCACCCAGCCCTTACGCATGCCGATGAGCATGTAGGCGAAAGGGATGCCCGTGAGCATGAGCAGGGCCAGCAGCGCCCAGCCCACGCCCGGCCATCCCCCGGCCTGCCAGCCGATGAGGGGGAAGATGAGGACCGAGAGGATGGAGCTATCGAAGAAGATGGAGACCCAGCGGGCCAGGTTGTCGCGGTCGATCATGGCCTTGCTGCTCAATTCCTTTGGCGGGCGGGGGTTGGGACGGGCGTGAGAACCGGACGCCTCACAGCGATATTACCTTGCCGACCCGCCTCTGGGCAAAGAGAAACTGGACGGATGGCGCGGGATGCGCTAACCTTTTCCCATGCGACTGCTCATCCTCTCGCCCATCTCTCCCCTGCCCATTTTCACCGGCGGACGCCAGCGGCTCTATCAGATCACCCGCGAGCAGGCCCGCCGCCATCAGGTGACTTTCTTCAGCTTCTGCCGGAATGAGGAGGAGCGGGAGGGGCTGGACCGATTGGAGCGGGAGCTGGGGATTCGCGTGGTGAGAGTTCCTTTCATCAGCCTGAAACGGGCGCTGCGAGGGAAACCCAGCCGGAACGCGGCCGCGCTGGTCCTGGGGCGATGGCGGGCCCGGCGTCAGGGGCTGCCGGCCGACATCCCCGCGTGGGATCAACCGGCCATGCATCGGGCGTTGGCGCAAGAATTGACCCGGGTCAACTACGACATCCTTCAAGTGGAGTGGCCCTACCTCGCGCCTTACGCCCTGCGCGTCGGACTCCCTCCCACGACGCTCATCACCCACGACATTTTCAGCGTGGGGCTGGCCCGGCGGGCCGCGGTGCAGGAGGACGCGCGGGCCAGGAAGGCGTTGGAGGAGCAGGCCCGGCGTTGGGAGGCGTATGAGCGGTTCATCTACCCCCGCTTCGCTCTGGTCGCGGCCATGTCCGAGGCCGACGCGGCCATCATCCGCGACCGCGCGCCCCAGGCCCGCATCATCCTCAGCCCCAACGGCGTGGACGCCCGCGGCATCCAGCCCGGCCCCATTCGCGCGGACGCGCGCCATCTCCTGTTCGTGGGCTCCCCCACCCACGAGCCCAACCTGGACGCGGCCTGCTGGCTCCTTACCGCCATCTGGCCCGAGCTCCACGCCCGCCATCCCCAACTCACCCTGACCCTGGTCAATCTCGACCATCCCCGGGTGCGGCGTTGCGCGCGGCATGCGCAGAACGTCCGCATCACCGGCCGCGCGCCCGACCTCATCCCCTTCTACCGAGAAACGGACATCGCGCTCGCGCCCATCCGCGCGGGTTCGGGCACGCGGCTGAAGATCCTGGAAGCCTTCGCCGCGGGCGTCCCCGTGGTCAGCACCAGCATCGGCTGCGAGGGCCTGGCCGTGACCGCGGGGGAGCATCTGCTGGTGGGGGATGGGCCGGACGCGTTCATCGCGAACGTCGAGGACCTGCTGGCCGACGCGAGCCTTCGCCGCAGGCTGGCCCAAAACGCCCGTTCTCTGGTCGAGACCCGCTACGACTGGTCGAAAATTGTGGATGATCTGGACGAAGCGTATACAATGGTCCGAAGTCCAGGGCCCGAAGCCCGAAGTCTTTAGCATCGCTCTCGTCCCCCCGAATTCCTAATCTCCATTCTCCAATTTTCTATTACGCTGCCATGTTCCAATCCATTTGTGTGTTTTGCGGTTCGAGGCCGGGCGTGAACAGCGCCTATGTGGACGCGGCCCGGGCGTTGGGTCGTCTTCTGGCCGAGCGGGATGTTACGCTCATCTTCGGCGGCGGCATGACGGGCATCATGGGCGCGCTGGCCGATACGGTGCTTGAACACGGGGGCCGGGCCGTGGGCGTCATCCCCGAAAGGATGAATGTGCCCAGGGTTGTCCACGAAAACCTGACCGAACTGATCGTTACGCCCAACATGTACAGCCGCAAGGTAAAGATGTTCCAGCTCTCGGACGCGTTCATCACCCTGCCGGGCGGGCTGGGCACCCTGGATGAGCTGTTCGAGGCCCTGACCCTAAGCCAGCTGGGCTACGAGCTCAAGCCCATCGGCATCCTCAACGTGGCTGGGTATTACGATCCCCTGATGGACCTCATCGACCATGCGATTCAAGCGGGCTTCATCGCGCCCCGCTATCGGGATGTGTTCACCGTGCGGGAGGAGCCCGCGATGCTGCTGGAGGCCATGGCCGCGTTCGAACATCCCCTGGTCCGAGATCCGAGGTCGGAGGTCGGAGGTCTGAGATCGGAGGTCTGAGATCGGAGGTCGGAAATCCGTGGAATCTCTATCCAGTCTCCAATCCCCAATCTCCCCCCGCTCACACACCCCTACGCCGATACCCTCTTACGCCCCACGCTCCTCTCCCCCTCACATCATCATGACCCACGAACTGACTCCCTGGATCATCACTGCGGTCATTGGCGCGGGTTTTCTGGCCGGGTTCATCAACACCCTGGCCGGAAGCGGCAGCGCCATCACCCTGCCCCTGCTGGTGTTTCTGGGCCTGCCCGCGAATGTGGCCAACGGCACGAATCGCATCGGCGTGCTGCTGCAAACGGGCGTAAGCACGGAAAGCTTCCATCGCCAGGGCTATCTCCACTGGCGAGAGGCCTTGACGCTGTTGCTGCCCACCATCGTGGGGGGCGTGTTGGGCGCGCAGATCGCGGTCAACCTGAATGAGCGGGCCATGCGTCTGGCCATTGCCGGGATGCTCATCCTCACCTTCTTCCTCATCATCCTCAAGCCCAAGCGCTGGCTGGTGGGGCGTGAGGAGGGCGCGCGCCAGCCCAACTGGAAGGATTGGATACTCTTCTTCTTCATCGGCGTCTATGGCGGATTCATTCAGGCGGGCGTGGGCATTTTCCTGCTGGTGGGGCTGGTGATGGCCATCGGGCACGATTTGATTCACGCCAACGCCATCAAGGCGCTGCTGGTGCTGGCTTTCAATGTCTTCGCTTTCTTCGTGTTTCTCTACAACGGGCAGGTGGCCTGGCTGCTGGGGATCATCCTGGCGGTGGGGAATATCGTGGGCGCGTGGGCCGCGGTGAAGTTCGCCACCAAGGCGTGGGCGCAGATCTGGGTGTATCGATTGCTGTTGGTCGTGGTGGTGGTTTCTGCCGCGCGCATGCTCTACATGGCCCTTAGCTGAACAGGGTCTCGATGTCGTCCCGGGTCAGGCTCTTGAAGAAGCTGCTTTCGGTGCTGATGAGCTGAGAGACCAGGGCCCGTTTGCGCTCCTGGAGCTGCAAGATCTTCTCTTCCACCGAATCCCTGGCGATGAGCTTATAGACGAACACAGGTTTGTCCTGACCGATGCGGTGGGTGCGATCGGTGGCCTGCATCTCCACCGCGGGGTTCCACCAAGGGTCGATGTGGATGACGTAATCGGCCGCGGTCAGGTTCAGGCCCACGCCGCCCGCCTTGAGGCTGATGAGGAAGAAGGGGATGTCGGGGCTTTGCTGGAAGCGATCCACCACCTCCTGGCGCTTGCGGGTGCGGCCGTCCAGATAAACATAGGGGATCTTGCGTCGGTCCAGCTCCTCCCGCACCAGGGTGAGCATGCCCACGAATTGGGAAAAGACCAGGGCTTTGTGCCCGCCCTCCCGCAGCGTCTCCAGCTCCTGCATGAGCAATTCCAGCTTGGCGGAGTTCCCGCGAAATTTGGGGTTGACCAAGCGGGGGTGATTGCTGATCTGACGCAGGCGCAACAGGCCCTCCAGGACCTTCATGCGGGCCTGGTTCAGGCCTTGCTCCTCCACCATGCCCAACAGCAGCGCCCGATACTGATCCCGCGTCTTGTTATAGAAGCGACGTTGTGCGGGCTCCATGTCGCAATAGAGGATTTTTTCACTGCGGGGCGGCAGCTCCGGGGCCACCTGATCTTTGGTGCGCCGCAAAATGAAGGGATAGACCAACTTGCGCAGGAACTGAGCCGTGGATTCGTCCCCTTTCTTCTCGATGGGCGTGGCGAATTCCCGCTTGAAGTATTCCAGCCCGCCCAACAGGCCCGGATTGACGAACGCGAATTGGGACCAGAGCTCGAACGCGTTGTTCTCCACCGGCGTGCCCGTCATCGCCAGCCGATGCTCAGCGTTGAGCAGACGGGCGGCCTTGGCGGTTTTGGATAGGGGATTTTTGATGGCCTGGGATTCATCCAGCACCGCATAGTGGAAGCGGTAGTCCCGCAGGAAAGCGATGTCCTGGCGCATGGTGCCATAGGTGGTGAGGATGAGGTCGTAGTCATCGAAAAGATGGACGTCCTTGGTCCGGCCCTTGCCAAAATGGCGATAGACCTTCAGTCCGGGCGTGAAGCGCTCCGCCTCCCGCTCCCAGTTCGCCAACAAAGAACGGGGCACGACAATGAGGTCAGCAGCCTGGGCGTCGCCCGATTCCCGCAGGGAGAGCAGGAAAACCAGCACCTGCACCGTCTTGCCCAGGCCCATGTCGTCGGCGAGAATGCCGCCGAAGCCGAAATCGTGAAGGAAGTGGAGCCAGTCGTAGCCCGCCTTTTGATACGCCCGCAGCTGGCCTGTGAAGCCCGCGGGCAGGGGCTTGCTTTCGATGCCCTGAAAATCCTTCAGACGGCGCAGACGCTCCCGAAAGTCCTCATCCACCGAGGCCTGATCCGCCTCGCTGAGGAGCTCATCCAACAGGGTGAGGTGGTAATCGGCCAGCCGCACCCCTTCGTCCGTCTCCTGGCCCAGGCTGAAGAGATGCTTATATTTTTCGATCCACGCTTCCGGTATCTCCCCGATGCTGCCGTCCGCCAGTTTGACGAAGCGCTCTTGGCGGCGCAGAGCCTGGCGGATTTCTTTCAGGGACACGGGGATGTCGCCGAATTTGACCACCGCCTGCACATCGAACCAGTCGATGCCCGAGGTGATGTTCAGGGAGAGGGTGGGCGGGTGGCGATTCACCCGCACGTTCTTCAACTCCTCCTCGCCGTAAATCTCGAATCCATCCTTCAGGAGGACGGGGACTTTGTGCAGAAGGAAATCGATGGGATCGACTCGGGCCCGCAGGCGAAAGATGTCCTCCTCATAATTGGGACCGCCCCGTTTCAGGCCGGTTCGGGCCGAAGACAGGGTTTGATACACCTGGCGCTCGAAATCGCGATCCCGATGGACGCGGGAAAAATGCCAGGGGTCCTCGTCATCGCGTACAACCGTCACAGGATCCTGGAAACGATCATAGGCGAGATCGATATCGCCATAGCCGAACCAGAGACTGGCGAGCAACTCCCCCTGGTCTTCGGAAAGATAGAGCCGTTTCACCGGCTTCTCCCGCACCTCGGTCCAGCGAATGCGTTGATGGTGAACAGGGATTCGCTCCGCCAGCGCGGGCAGATACTGCTCCATGAAAAAGGACTTCTCGTCCTCTTCCATCCTGACGTTGTGAAGTTGGCTGAGCCAGTAGGCGAATTCCAGCGACTCAGTCTCCTCCAATCGCACCAATTCCGCCCGATTCAACAGCAGCCACGGCGGCGAGTCGCTGAGGGTTTCGATATGCGTTTCATCCGGGAGATAGGGGACGCCGCCGATCTCCAGCAGCACCTTCAGCCGCAGGCCTCCATCATCGACCTCTTCCAAGTCCAGGGACCACTGGGCCTGGCCCGAGGCGAAGGAAGCGGGCAATCGCAAATGAATCGACCGGTGATAGGGTGAAATGAACAGAGGAATGGGCCGATGGCGCAACTGGTCCAGGTAGTCGCCCAAATGATCTTGTTGGTAGGAATAGTAATAACTCAGCTTCTGGTTTTCCAGGCCGATCATCTCGGCCAGATACACCGCATCGGGACTGGCGTTGACGCACAGGGCGGGGTTCAGGGGCTTGCGCACGGGCTTGGACCGCGATTGCAGCGACGGCGTCCTCTGGATTGTCTCAATAACCCTCTCCCGCTTTTGGCCCGCATCGCCTTCCCGCAGGTCTTCGGGGAATTGCTCGGCCGGCAGAGTCACTGCATCCAGAACCCAGGCGTCGTAGTTGGCGTAGAGGGCAAAAACAAGCACATAGGGCGCTTCTTCCTCCGGTGGCTTCTTGGGAGGTTTCACGGCCAGGGCTTTGTCGATCGCCTGCTTCCATAGGGGAATGGCGTGGGTGCGCAGGTAATCGCCAAAAAAGAGGGCGGACGCAACCTGATGCTTGCAGAAATAGCCCGCGCGCCCCCAGGGACAGGAGCACTCCGATTGGAAGTCGTCGTCATGGGGAGGCAAATAGAACTTGACTTCATAAATCAACGCGCCCTGGACGTTGAAAACCGCCTCGTTTTCCCCTACATGAACCAACTGCACGCGATCATCTCGAAAATACTTCTGTCCGCGCTGCCAATTGCTGTAACCCGCCCGCTGCAGAATGCGATTGGGTTCAAATAACTCGGGCGTGAAATTGGTGTGAATCATGGCAAATTTGATGAAGGGTTTTTATGTTATTATACTACAACTCATTACGTACGGAGCAACCGCGACGCCAGATAGAAAAGCGCCGACAATCCTGTCAGGGCCACGTGCACCAGCAGGGTCACGGCCAGGCCCGAGGCGAAGACGTTGAAGATGTCGGCGATGGTTTGGGACCAGGCCGGCGGCAGCGCGGGCAGGAAGCCGAAGAGATAGAGGGGAAGCAGCACCAGGCCCAGGTAGAGGGCCATCTGCTGGATGGGCGCGCGGTCGCTGGCGCTGAGAAACATGCTGCTGCTGATGGTGAAGAGGAGGTAGAGCAGGATCATGGCGTCGGGATGCTGAAACGCGGCCCCCAACGCCCGCAGCGCTGCATCGAACTGCTGCGTCGCCGCCGCTTGTTTCACCACGTCCACATCCACCAGCGCATAGCTCAATCCCACCGTGATCCATCCCCCCAGCAGCATGGGGGCCATGCCGATGAGGGTGTGCTCCGCCAGCCCGCCGCCCCGCACGTCCACGGAGCCCAAACGCACCTCGCCCCCTTTCTGCACCTTGGGCAGCACGCTGAATCCCCCCGTCTTCACCCCCAGCAGCTTCGCCATGCCCCAATGCGCGAACTCATGCACCAGCGTGCCCGGCAGAAACAGCAGCGCGTACGTCACCACGGCCACCTGCTGCGAACCGGTTAGCCGATACACGCCCGCCATCAGGTAGAAAGCCAGGCGTCGCGTCAGCCACCAGATGGCGACCAAAAAGGCCGCGGACCAGAGGAGCGGGGACCAGGGACCGGGCATGAGAGCGGGGGAATTGTCAAGGGTGAATGGCCAATGTTTATTTTCAAAGCAGGCGCCATGGGCGTTTGCACGCCAATCAGGATGAAAATGTGCAAGCCCATTTGGCGCGGGCGGCC
>CAZDCN010000076.1:0-7854 GCA_964503945.1 uncultured Caldilineales bacterium | reverse complement strand
GAAAGCCGGGTTCACCCGGCGTCGTGTCGTAGCCCGGAGCTTCAGCTCCGGGTGAACTTGCGCAGCTTCACCTACGACTTGCCACCTGCCACTTGCCACCATTTTCATCCGTATCGGCGCGCCGCCGCCCGTGAAGCCTGTTCTGAAAATAGCTTTGGAGCACGCGGATAACGCTGATGAAACGCGGATAAACGCCGATGGAAGAAGAACTCAGAAGGATGTGCCCAAAAGGCGTTGTAAGGGCTCATGCGCTTCGCCAGATATGCTATAATGTACTGGCAAAATCTCACCCAACGGAGTTATCCATGACCGACATCCCACCTTCTGATACAACAAAACTGGCTGAAGAAGCTAAAACCCTTCACGCCCGACTGCAAGAACTTTGGGCTGACGAAGGCGTAGACCAGCTCGGCATCTTCCTCGATCCGGAGATCACGGATGTTTTGGAAGAGATCAAACGCCTGAGTCTGGATTTCATCGCTCGAGTGGCGCAACTCGCCCCATAACATGTTCAAGGACCGCGCGAAGATCTACGTCAAGGGAGGCGACGGCGGCAATGGCGTCGTCGCGTTTCGGCGCGAGAAGTTCGTTCCCCGGGGCGGGCCTGCGGGCGGCAGCGGCGGCAAAGGCGGCGATGTCTATCTGGTTGTCAGCCCCAGGCACAATACCCTGGCCTATTTCGCCAACAAAGTCCATTTCAAGGCGGAGCGGGGCAAACACGGCAGCGGCTCGAACAAGCAGGGAGCCAGAGGAAAGGACCTGGAAGTGCCCGTGCCGCCGGGCGTCGAGGTCTACGACGCAGAGACGGGGGAATTTCTAGGAGAGCTACTGGAGCCCGGAGAACGTCTATTGGTGGCCCATGGCGGCCGCGGAGGCCGGGGCAACTATGCGTTCCGCTCTTCCACGAACCAGGCCCCCCGCATCGCCGAAAAAGGAGAACCGGGCGAGGAGCGCTGGTTGCGACTGGAATTAAAGCTTATTGCAGATATCGGCATTATCGGCGTCCCCAACGCGGGCAAAAGCACCCTGCTATCACGCGTAACGCGAGCCAGGCCCAAGATTGCCGATTACCCCTTTACCACCCTTGCCCCCAACCTGGGTGTAGCCATTGTGGACGACACGGACGTGGTGCTGGCAGACATTCCGGGCCTGATCGAGGGCGCCCATCGGGGGGTGGGCCTGGGCGATGACTTTTTGCGCCACGTAGAGCGCACTCGAGTGCTCATCCACCTGTTGGATGGCCTCAGCCCCGATCCCATCGGGGACTTCCACGCCATCAACCAGGAATTGGAGCTCTTCAACCCTGAACTGGCCGAAAAATCCCAGGTGGTGGGCTTCAACAAGATGGACTTGCCCGAGGTGCGGGAACGCTGGCCCGAGATCCGGAATCAGCTTGCAGAACTGGGCATGGAGGCCATCCCCATTTCCGCGGCTACGGGAGAAAATGTGGACACACTCTTGCGCCGAGCCGTGGCCATCCTCAAAGAATTGCCTCCGCCCGAACGCAAAAAAGCCCTCCCGGTCATTCAACCCCTGGATGAAGACGCCTTTACCATCGAGCGAACGGACGAAGGCTGGATTGTCCGGGGCAAACGCATCGAGCGGGCAGCAACTATGACCAATTGGGACTATTATGAAGCCGCGTTGCGCTTCCATCGCATTCTAGAGGCCATGGGCATTGCACAGGCCTTGGAAGAAGCGGGCGTAAAAAATGGCGATACCGTATTTATCGGAGACGTGGAACTCGAGTGGCATGACGACTACTTCTACTAAACCCTGGAACCTGCTCCCTTCATCCATTTACATCCTACCCACGCGCTCACACACTCACAAAAACCCTCACACATCGACACACCAACATCATGTCACGCATTGGGCTCCTAGGCGGCACCTTCGATCCTGTTCATTTCGGACATCTCATCCTCGCTGAAACTGCTCGCGACACTCTGCGCTTAGACAAAGTCTACTTTGTGCCTGCAGCCGACCCGCCTCACAAGCTGGGCAAGGTCATTGCGCAGGCCGATGACCGCATCGCCATGTTGAAAATGGCCATCGCTGATAACGACGCGTTCGAGATAAGCCTCATCGACATCGAGCGCAAGGGGCCTGACTACACCGCGGAAATGCTGGAGATCGCCCGCAAAATCCTGCTAAAGCCAGGGGACGATCTTTGGTTCCTGATGGGATTGGATTCGGTCATCGACTTCCCCAACTGGCACGAACCGGAACGCATCCGCCAGCTCGCCCGCCTGGCGGCGGCCACCCGCCCGGGCTTTGACATCGACTGGGAGCCCCTGGAGCGAGCGTTGCCCGGCATCAGTCATGAGGTGACCCTGTTGCCCATGCCAGGCGTGGATATCTCCTCCAACAATATCCGCCGCCGCATCCTCCACGGCAGCAGCATCCGCTATCTTCTGCCAGAATGCGTGCGGCAATATATTTATGAAAAGGGACTTTATAGCCATCCCGTCTGGTTCGATTGAGGGAGTTAGGGAGGGGTTTTTCGCCCCCTCAACGGGTTTTGCGGGCCGTCCTGATCCCGATTCACGCCTCCGCCAGCAAATAGGCGAGGATGAGTCGCGTGGTGGCAAGGAGAGCATCCATGTGGGTGCGCTCATAATTATGAGACGCGTCCACGCCCGGACCGATGAGCGCGACGGGCGCAGAGCCTCCCGCCCGCCAATAGGCTTCGCCATCGGATCCGTAGTACGTGTAGATGTCCACCTTGTAGGGAATGTGATGGAGATCGGCCAGATCCCGCAGGCGGTTGGAGAGGCCATGATGATAAGGGCCGCCGCTATCCTTGACGCAAATGGTGACATGAAACTCGTCCGATGTCTGACCTTCCCCCACCGCGGCCATATCCACCGCCACGAGTTCCGCCAAGTCATCAGGAAAGTCGCTGGCCGCGCCGTGGCCCACTTCTTCGTAGTTGCTGATATGGAAGATGATGGGGTGAACCGGGCGCATGCCCGCGTCGCGGAGCGATTTAATCGCAGCCAGCATGGCCGCCACCGCTGCCTTGTCATCCAGATGACGAGAGCGGATAAAGCCGCTGGGAGTGACAACCACGCGGGGATCAAAAGCGACGAAGTCCCCCACCTGGACGCCCAGGGATTGAACATCCGCGGCCGAGGCCACCCGCTCATCCAGCCGCACCTCCATCGTCGCGGCCTCTCGGCGCAGCGTCCCCACCTCCTGGCCGTACACATGGGTGGAAGCTTTCGTCACCAAAAAACTGCCAGAAATCTCCCTGCCCGAACGGGTAAACACCCGGCAGCCTTCGCCCTCCACCGTATTCCAGGCAAATCCGCCGATCTTGGTCAGCTTCAACCGTCCATTGGGCTTGATCTCCTTCACCATCGCGCCCAAAGTATCCACATGGGCGGTCAGTCCTCGCGGCGGGCCGGGGAGAGCGCCCTCTAACCGGGCGAGAACCCCGCCCTTCCGAGTGCGTTCATAATGCGCCTCCAAGGATTCCAAAACGGATTCCACATAGGCCACCGCGCGATCGGTGAAGCCGGTGGGGCTGGGAATGTTGAGAAGCTGAACCAGGACGTCGCGAAGGTGGATTCCATCGATTTGGGGAAGAGACATGAGGCGTCTCCTTACAGAGCAAACGCGCGCCGCAAAATGCGACGCGCGCGGAAACGATTTTCTATGGGAAAAGCCGTCAAGATCAGTGTTGCAGGATCTGAGACAGGAAGAGCTTGGTGCGGTCCTCGGTGGGATGTTCGAAGATATCCTCGGGAGGACCTGACTCCACGATCTGACCCTGATCGAAAAAGTACATGGTGTCGGCCACGGCGCGAGCAAACCCCATCTCGTGAGTGACCACAAGCATGGTCATGCCGCTGGCAGCCAACTCTTCCATGACCTCCAGCACCTCCTTAATCATTTCGGGGTCCAACGCGGAGGTGGGCTCATCGAAGAGCATAATTTTGGGCTGCATGGCCAGCGCGCGGGCAATAGCCACGCGCTGTTGCTGTCCGCCCGAAAGCTGGCCCGGATACTTGTGCGCCTGCTCAGGGATGCCAACCCGCTCCAGAAGTTGCATCGCAATCTCTTCCGCCTTCTGCTTATCCCATTTGCGCACATAAATGGGCCCCAGGGTAATGTTTTGAAGCACTGTCAAATGGGGAAAGAGGTTGAACTGCTGGAAGACCATGCCTACTTCCTTGCGGATGGCGGCGATATTGCGCACATCGTGGCTGAGTTCAATGCCATCCACAATGATTTGACCTTTTTGGTGTTCTTCCAGACGATTGATGCAGCGGATGAAGGTGGATTTTCCCGATCCGGAGGGGCCAAAAATAACGACCACTTCGCCTTTCCGCACATTCATATTGACGCCACGCAGCACGTGGAAATTGCCATACCACTTGTGCACATCTTTGCAAACAATGATGGGCTCGTCCGCGCTGCCCAGCTCAGGTCGTTCAATGCGCTCCCGATCGGGAATGCTATCGGCAAAACTTTGGTTGATTTGATCTACACTCATCTGAAAACTCCTGATGTGAATAATCCTTTGAGAATGTTGGCTGTAGACTAGCGTTCGCCTACGCCCAAGGCGATCTCCAGTCGACGAGATCCATAGGACATCCCATAACTGAAAACCCAATAAATGAGGCCGATAAAGGCGAACACTTCGAGCTGACGGCCGATGTAATTGGGGTTGGCCAGAATGCCGCGGGCAATGCCCAACAGATCGAGCAGACCGAGCAGGGCCACCAGCGTCGTATCCTTGAACAAACCGATAAATTGTCCCACCAGGACAGGGATAACTGCCCGCAGTGCCTGCGGCAGAATGATGAACACCATTTTTTGCCAGCCGCTGAGGCCGATGGCGTCCGCCGCCTCGTACTGCCCCTTGGGAATGGATTGCAGGCCGCCGCGCACATTTTCGGCCATGTAGGCCGCGGCGAACATGATCATGGCCACAATGGCCCGCAACACCCGGTCGATGGTGATGCCCTCGGGCAGGAACAACGGTAGCATGAGCTGGCCCATAAACAACAGGGTGATGAGTGGCACGCCGCGGATCAGTTCGATGTAGAGCACGCTGAGGCCCTTCACTGCTGGCAACTTGGACTGCCGTCCCAGGGCCAACAGCACGCCGATGGGAAAGGAGAAAACGATGGCGAAGATGGCCAGCAACAGGGAAAGCAGTAAGCCCCCCCACAGGTTCGTGGGCACATAAAAGAGGAATCCATCCTCACCGAAACCGCGCACGATGAGGATGACAAAAGGCATGTATAATAACGCCAGGAGATAAGTGGGACGCGCAAGCCAGTGTGGGAATTTTTTGCCCAAAACATAACCGACAATGGCAATCACGTCGATGACCAGCAACCGCCACCAGGATTCCCGGCCCAGAGCGAAAAGCCAGGCTGCCAGGACGACAGCAACAATCAACAACGCCCATCCCGCGCCGCTCGGGCGCTTGATGGAAATGCCCCACATAAGACCTGCGATCAAAGCCAGCAAGAAAAGCAACAACCACAGCCGCCAGTCGGCCTCGGCCGGATACTGGCCTTTCATCAAAAGGGATAGATTGTCTGTCACTACGGCCCACTGGGCTTTGTTGATGATCCAATTCAGTATTGAATAGATCATCCAGATTAGAAAAGTTCCGCCCAGGATAGTGAGGATGCTGTCACCAATGGAGCCGAACAGATTTTTTTTCATCCACCCCAACACCGTAAAGCGTTCGGTAGGGGGCGGCAGGACTTCTTTTGTAGGCGTCAATGTCGTCATGATTACCGCTCCACCAATCGAGTGTGCTTGTTGTACCAGTTCATGAACAGCGACGTCAGCAGACTGAAGGTGAGATAGACGCCCATCATGATCAGGATAATCTCAACCGCCCGTCCGGCCTGATTGATGATGGTGCTCCCAACTGCGAACAGATCGGGATAACCCACCGCGATGGCCAGGGAGGAGTTCTTGGTCAGGTTGAGATACTGACTGGTCAGGGGAGGAATGATGACGCGCAGGGCCTGGGGAAATATCACCAGCCTCATGGTCTGAAATCCGGTGAGCCCCAGGGCTGTAGCGGCCTCGCGCTGGCCTTTGGAAACGGCCTGGATGCCTGCACGCACGATTTCGGCGATGAATGCGGAGGTGTAGATCACCAGGCCGGTGAAGATGGCCATGAATTCAGGCGAGAGAGATTGCCCCCCCTTGAAATTGCGTCCCTGCAACGAAGGGAAATCAAGATACATGGGCGGACCGGCGATGAACTGGGCGATGAACCAGGTTATGCCGGCCAGCAAGAGGAAAACCACAAAGCCCCATAGCCAGTAAAGCGGCATGCGGCCGGTGCGAACGCCCTCTCGATATTTGATGAAAGCAACGATGATCCCGATGATGAATGATCCCAGCAAAAACCATTTGTAGACATCCCAACCGCCTGCAGGCCGCGGCCATACGACATAGATGCCGCGGTTGGTGAGGAAGGCCCAGCCCCAGGCGGAAAGGGCTTCGTTCACCCGTGGCAGCTTGTGAAAGACGGTGGTGCTGAGGAAGATGAGAAAGACGAGAAGAGGGATGTTGCGCAGCGCTTCGACATAAATGGCTGCGAGCTTGTTGATCAACCAGTTCTTGGAAAGACGAGCAACACCGACGATGATGCCAAAGATGGTGGCGAAAATGATGCCCAGAAAGGAAACTTTGATGGTGTTTAGAATACCAACCAAGAGAGCCCGGGCGTAGGTGCTGGTGCGGCTGTATTCAATCAGGCTTTCCCCGATATCAAATTGGGCTTCGATTTTCAAAAACCTGAAGCTCAAGGGAATGCCCAGTTCTTCCAGCCCGGTCAACAGATTCCGCACCAAATAATATCCTGCCAACACTACAAGCGCCACCACAACAACCTGAATAATGATCTTTAAATACCGCTCATCTCGCCAGAAGGGCACAGGGGCGTGCTCAGATTTCTTGAGTGTTGTCATGGCTCCTTCCTGTGTTAAATAGAAAATCGTGACGCACTCGAAACAGACCAGACGTTCCGGGAATTCAATTCCCCCGCGGATGACTTTTTGCCAAAGACCGCCTATTTCAGTGCGGCGCACCTGCGGGCGCTGCGACGACCAGGAGGGAAGAGCGTCAACCCTTCCCTCCTGTGAAATAGTTGCAACGTCGGTTTAGCGGAACGGAGGCGAGTACAGCAGCCCGCCATCTTTCCAGGAGGCGTTCATCCCCCGAGGCAGGTTGAAGACGGTGTCGGGACCCAGGTTGCGATCGTAGATCTCGGCATAGTTGCCGACCTGCTTGATGATGTTATAGGCCCAGTCGTTGTCCAGGCCCAGCTTGGTGCCCATGTCGCCTTCCACGCCCAACAACTTGCGGATATTGGGATCCTCGGCGTTCTTCATCTCGTCCACATTCTGAGAAGTCACGCCCGACTCCTCAGCCTGGAAGGTGGCGAAGACCATCCATTTGACGATATCAAACCACTGATCGTCACCATGGCGCACCACCGGCCCCAGAGGCTCCTTGGACAGGGTTTCATCCAGGATCATGTGCTCCTCGGGATTGGGGAACATGGACTGGCGGGCGACCAGACCGGACTTGTCGGTGGTGTAAGCGTCGCAGCGGCCATCCAGATAAGCGCCGGTGGTCTCATCTGCGGTCTCGAAGACGACCGGGGTGTAGTTGATGCCGCGGGAGGCCATCTGGTCGGCCAGATTCAGTTCGGTGGTGGTGCCGGAGCTCACGCAGATGGAAGCGCCTTCCAGATCCTCCAGAGTTTTGATGCCGCTGTCCTTGCGCACCATGATGCCCTGACCATCGTAGAAGGTGGTGGGGGCGAAGTTGGCGCCCAGTTCGGTGTCGCGAGTCAGGGTCCAGGTG
>CAZDCN010000075.1:0-7864 GCA_964503945.1 uncultured Caldilineales bacterium | reverse complement strand
GCTTTACGATCGGGACTACGTCGCCACCCAGACCGAGGGCTTTGAGGATTACGCGGCCCACATTCAGCGTTTCACCCCGGAATGGGCTGAAGCCATCTCAGGCGTGCCCGCGGCGAAGATCCGCGAGGCCGCTCGCATGTACGCGACCGCGCCCTCGGCCGCCATCTATTGGGGGATGGGCATCAGCCAGAGCACCCACGGTTCGGATAACGCCAGCGCGCTGGTGAATCTGGCCATGCTGGCCGGGCATCTGGGCAAGTATGGCGGCGGGCTGAATCCTCTGCGGGGGCAGAACAATGTGCAGGGTTGCTCCGATATGGGCGGCCTGCCCAACGTCTATCCCGGCTATCAGCCCGTGAACGACCCCGCGGCCAGGGCCAAATTCGAAAAATTATGGGGCGTCGAGCTTAACGATAAGCCCGGGCTCACGGTGGTGGAGATGGCTCAAGCCGCGGGCGAGGGCCGCATCCGGGCCATGTATATCATGGGCGAGAATCCGGCCACTTCGGACCCCAATTTGCACGCGGTGTACGAGCATTTCTCCCATCTCGATTTCATGGTGGTGCAGGATATCTTCCCCACGGAGACGGCCCGGTTCGCCCACGTTATCCTGCCCGCGACCAGCTGGGCGGAGAAAGAGGGCACGTTCACCAATACGGAGCGCCGGGTGCAACGGGTGCGCGCTGCCCTGCCCGCGCCGGGCGAGGCCCGTCCCGACCTGGCCATCGTGCAGGATTTGGCCCGTCGGTTGGAGGCCCGCCTGGGCGTGCGAGTCGCCCAGGGCTGGCATTACGCCGGGCCGGAGGCGGTGTGGCGGGAGATCGGGCAGGCTGCACCGGAGTTCGCGGGCATCACCTACCAACGCATCGAGCGCGAGGGCATCCAATATCCCTGCTACGCCGAGGACGATCCCGGAACCCTGTACCTGTTCGAGGAGGGCGTGCCGCGAGGGAAGGGCAGATTCTGGCTGATGGATTTCCGGCCGCCGGTGGAGCTGCCCGATGATGAGTACCCCTTCAACCTTTCTACGGGACGGCTTCTCTATCACTGGCACGGCGGTGCGATCACCCGCCGCTCCCGTTTGAATGACGCTGCACCGGAGCCTGTCGTGGAAATCCACCCGGTGGATGCCAAGGCGTTGGGGCTGGTGACGGGCGATCTCGCCCGCATCCGCTCCCGCCGAGGCGAGGTGACGGCCCGGGTGCGGGTCACCGACCGTTCCCCCATGGGCACCGTGTTCCTGCCCATGCACTACACGGAGGCCGCGGCCAATCTGCTCACACTGGATGCGCTGGATCCCGACGCCAAGATCCCCGATTACAAAAACACCGCGGTGGCCATCGAAAAGGTGGAGGAGGCAAATTGGGAGCTCATTTTGGTTTGAGCCGCCGTATTCACCCATGCCTCCGAAATCTCGGTCATCCATCACACCTTCCCATGAGCGGACGCTTTCCCAGGGAGCGGACCCTATTTCTTGGCGCGTTTATCGCGCGGGCACGTGGCAGTCGATCCAGGGGGCGGTCATCCGCGAAGTCCAGACCTGCATCCAGGTGAATGGCCAGGTCCTGGCCCGGTTCATGGCCACGCCCATCGACCAGGAGGCTCTGGCCCTGGGCTTTCTGCGCTCGGAGGGGTTTATTGCCGGATTGGAGGATGTGGCCGACGTGCGGGTGAGCGCCTCGGGCGAATGTGTGGACGTGTGGCTCCGCCACGACATCCCGCTTCCTTCCGACGAAAAGGCCATTCGCACCGCGGGCTGCGGTGGAGGCGTCACCTTTGATGATCTCACCCATTTCCGTCCGGCCTCATTCCCCGACATCGCACTGACCCCAGATCAGCTCATCGCCCGTTACTACGAGATGCGGGCCATGGAGGTTCTTTATCCCGTCACGCGCGGGGTGCACGCCTCGGCCCTGTGCACGCCCGACCGGGTTCTCCTCCTGGCGGAGGATGTGGGCCGTCATAACACCCTGGACAAGCTATGGGGCAAGGCCATGCTGTCCGGCATCCCCACCGCTGGCGGCATGATCGTCACCACCGGGCGCATCAGTTCGGAGATGTTGGGGAAGGCCGCGAAGATGGGCGTCCCCCTCATCGCTTCCCGCACGTCGCCCACCAGCCGCTCTGTGGCTCTGGCCCGGGCCTGGGGCATGACGCTGGCCGCGTACATCCGCCGCGGCGGGTTTAGGGTGTATGCAGGTGAAGAAAGATTCATGAGCAAAGATTAAAGAAACAGCCACATCACGCGTACAGGAGATCTTATATGTTTATCAAACACAGCGACGACGCGCCCGCCCAGGTTGTAGAGGCGGGCGAAGGCACGACCATCCAGGTGCTCATTTCCCCTGAGGAAGGCCCGCATTTCGCCATGCGCAAGTTCGTGATGCAGCCTGGCGGGGGCATGCCCAAACACACCAACGAGATCGAGCACGAGCAGTATGTGCTGCGAGGCCGGGCGTTGGTGGGCCTGGGCGAGGAGACGTTTGAGGCGCGGGCGGGGGATGTATTGTTTATTCCCGCTCACACGCCGCACTGGTACAAAAACATCGGTGATGAACCCTACGAGTTTCTATGCGTCGTGCCCAACCTGCCCGATAAGATCGAAATCCTTGAAGATTAACGCTGCGCAGCAACCCCTCACATTGATAAAAATGGGAACGCGGATGACGCGGATGGGTCGCAACGCGGATTTGCGCAGATTATTTTTCTGATTTCTTTTTCCATCTGCGTTTATCCGCGTTTCATCGGCGCTAACTGCGTTCATCAAAGCTATTTACGAAGGAGGGCGCTTACCTGTGCCAGCGCCTCCTCCGGCCCGATCTCCTCGAGATCGAACCAGCGGATGCGGGGATCGGTGAGGCGAAACCAGTTGTATTGACGGCGAATGAACGCGCGCGTGGCCCGGCGAATGCGCATCTTGGCCTCTTCCAGGTCATATTCCCCCGCCAGATACGCGGCCACTTCTCGGTAGCCCAGGCTGCCGAAGCTGGGCAGATCAGGGGTGTAACCTTGTTGGAGCAATCGACGCACTTCGTCCACCCAGCCCGCGGCGAACATGGCTTCGATGCGGGCGTCGGCCCGGGCGTAGAGGCTATCGCGGGGTCGGGTGAGGCCGATTTGCAGGATGCGCCAGGGGGGAGGCTGTTTGGTCTGGAGTTCGCTGAAGGGGCGACCCGCGGTCAGGGTGACTTCGATGGCTCGGATGACGCGGCGCAGGTTGCGATAGTCGATGGCTCGGGCGCTGGCCGGGTCCAGCGCCTGCAGGCGGGCGAAGACCGCCTCTTTCCCTTCCCGGGCGGCCAACGTTTCCAGCTCCTGCCGCAGTTCGGGCTGAGGCGGCACGCGTGGGATCTGCCAGCCTTCCACCACCGCGCGCACGTACTGGCCCGTGCCGCCCACCAGCATGGGCAGACGTCCCCGGGCCAGGATGTCCTCGATGGCGGCGTCGGCCAGGGCTTTGTACTCGCCCAGGCTGATGGTCTCATCGGGCGCGCGGATGTCGATGAGGTGATGGGGGATGGCCTTCCGCTCCTCGGGCGAGGCTTTGGCCGTGCCGATGTCCATGCCGCGATAGACCTGGCGCGAGTCCGCGGAAACGATCTCGCCGTGGAGTTTCCGGGCCAGAGGCAAGGAAAGGGCGGTCTTGCCCACAGCAGTGGGGCCAACCAACACTAGAACCAGGCGTCGCTCGTCCATGCATCCCAACATTCGATGGCTGCAGGCCAGTGGGTGACCCGTAGCAGTTTACCAGAGGATGAAAGCTCCACGCCCACCACATCGATACGGACATCCCCCTCCCAGCCCGCGCTCTGAATATAGCACTGAGCCAGTTCACACAATTTGCGCTGTTTTCTACCATCTACACCCTGCTCAGGCGTGCCCGCGGCCCGCCCCCGGCGGGTTTTCACCTCCACAATGACCAGGACATCTTTATCCTGTGCAATGATATCGATCTCGCCCAAAGGGCAACGCCAGTTTTGAGCAAGGATGCGCATGCCTTTGTGCGTTAATAGATTGGTGGCTAGTTGCTCGCCGAATGCTCCAAGTTGCTTGCGTGCGCCTTTCATAAAAACGATAGTCGTGGTTGTAGGTTAGACTTCGACCTATTATATCATTTGTTGACAAATAGCATTAATGTGTTAAAATGAGTTAACTGTTCATTTGTTCCCCCACTGTTTCTCTGTTTTGTGTGTCACAAGGAGGTAATTTTATCATGAAGCGACTGCTGCTGCTTTTGATTGCAGCATTGCTGGTGCTCACCCTTGTCCCCCTGTCCACGACCCAGGCTGCTCCCGACCAGAGCGGCAAGTGCACGTGCAAAGCTTATTACAAGGTGAAGCGAGGGGATTATCTGAGCCGCATTGCTGCCCGGTATGGCGTTTCTACGAAAGCTATCCAGAAATGCAATAATATCAGGAATCGCAACAAGATCTATCCGGGCCAAGTCCTTTGCATTCCTGGCAAGGCCGCGAAGCCGCCAGCTCCCAAGCCCCCTGTCTCACCGCCCAGCTACTATCCGCCACCCGCCCAACCCGGTGACGGCCCGGCCACCGCATGCGCTATCACGCCCATCTTGGGCTTCGGAAATGTTTGGTTCAACAACAAGGGTGTGCGCGACAAGCTCGGCTGCCCCACCGCACCCGAAAAGGGGTTTAACGCGGTCGAGCAGGGCTTCTATAAAGGGTACGTGGTTAATAATCAGGACACCAAGACCATGTATATCATCTTTACAGGCATCGGCCAATGGACCACGTACCCCGATACGTGGCAGCCTGGCGATCCTGTCTCCAATCCCACGTTGAAGCCGCCGGCCGGCTGGTATCAGCCCGAGTATGGCATCGGCAAGATGTGGCGCAATGAGGATAATTACTCGCAGCGATTGGGCTGGGCCCGTTATCCGCAACGCTCGGTGACCGCGACCTGGCAGCCCTTCGAGCATGGCGAAATGATTTGGACCGCGACTCAGGGCGTGTTCGTCCTCTACGACAGCAACACTTATCGGCAGTTCAAGTAACGGCTCTCCACGATTTGGAATTAAAAGACCGGCCGCCCTGGTGCGCCGGTCTTTTCTTTTGAGAAAATCTTGCATTTCCTGCAGGTTTTTGCTATACTTTGTTTTGGTTAAGCCCTGGT
The DNA here is from genome assembly GCA_964503945.1 of uncultured Caldilineales bacterium. Taxonomy (GTDB): domain Bacteria; phylum Chloroflexota; class Anaerolineae; order J102; family J102; genus M2005. Next base: position 2,731 of record CAZDCN010000075.1, on the reverse strand, counting down.
AGTTCAGTGGATAGAACGCCTCCCTGCGGAGGAGGAGGTCAGAGGTTCAAATCCTCTCCAGGGTGCCATTTCCATTCAGGCCCGTCATTGACGGGCCTTTCTTTATCCCCACAAACGCAACGGTTCATCCTGGCGCGATGGCTATTTCCTGGCTCAATCTTCCCCCGGATCGTCTTCTCACTTGCTCGCACTGCGGCATAGCCTTTGCATGGACAGGCTGGGAGCAACAGCAGGATGCGCAAGCGCCGGAAGAGTGCCCGGGGTGTCGACATTTACTGGCGATGACGCGGCGCTGGGGCGTGGTGAAGTGGTTTGATCCGCGGCGCGGGTTTGGGTTTATTACCATGGCGGACGGGAAGGACATTTATGTTCGCCGCCGCGATGTCGTTCGGGGCAAATTGCGCCGAGGCCTGTTGGTCAGCTTTCGCGTGCTCGAAGGAAGACAGGGGCCGCGGGCGGTGAAAGTGCGAGTGCAACGCGGATGACGCGTGGCCGCGAGGAGGGCGGGCGCCGCGTGCGGGCCTTGCCCGCACACCGCAAAACGCTTACACTATAAGGGAGGCATCTGCATCCACGCTGCGCGGCCGATGTATCCGCCTCTCAACTTACGGGCTGGCGTTTTGCGGTCAGGGCGGAACGCCCTGGCGGCGCCCGCCCGTCCGCTCGCTTCAGGAGGGGGCCCATGCTCAAGAAAACGGCATTATTGATCCTGCTGGCGCTCGCCGCCATGGCCATAAGCGCCTGCCGGGAGCAGCCGCCAACACCTGTCCGGTTCCAGGCCACCAGCGTCAAAACCGACGTCGATATCCGTTCCATGCCGGGCGATAACGAAATCACCTTCCATATCTACTCTCCCAGCGGCATCGGCGACGCTGAAATCACGCTCCTGGAAGGCGACATGCCCGATCATGTGCGTGTCCGCCTCTATGTAAAAAATTTGGAGCACTTGGCTTTGGAATACGGCGATGTCACCATCACGGCTGCGGCCAAGCGCGACGCTCCTGTCCGTGAAACCGTGACCTTGCCTCAGGGCCGGGCCGACATCTTTCCCGACAGCCTCTATTGGATGGACATCCAGCCCCTGCCCGCGGAGGAAGGAGGGAAATTCTTCGGAAAGCCTGCTCAACCCCCCAGCTACCTCATCACCCTGCCCAAAGACTTCCAATGGGGAGGCTACACGTCCTTCACCCTTCGTTGGATCGATTACTACCGCTAATTCATGACCAATCCTGCTCCACCAGTTCAACGCCTGCGCCTTACCTACAGCAAAACCGATGACGCCCGCTACATCGGCCATCTTGACCTCGCCCGCTTTTGGGAGCGGGTCTTCCGCCGCGTCGACCTGCCCCTGGCCTACTCCCACGGATACCATCCTCAGCCCCGCATCCAGTTCGCCTCCGCCCTGCCCGTGGGCGTGACCGGCGAGCGGGAGATGCTGGATGCATGGCTCATCCGACGGGTGGAGCCCGCCGCCTGGATCGAACCCATCGCCCGCAACCTCCCCCCAGGCTTCGCCATCCTCGGCCTGGAGGAAGTGGACCTGAAACTGCCCGCCATGCAGGCCAGCCTGCGCCAGGCCGTCTATCGCGTCTGCTGGCGGGAACTCAGTCAGGAAGAGCTCGCCGCGCGGGTGGAAGCCCTCCTCGCCCGGGACGCCATCCTCCGTCCCCGCTTCAAGAAGCCCCACAAAACCTACGACCTTCGCCCCCGCATCCTTAGCATCGAGCTCATCCCTCATCAACCCGGCTGCGTGCGCATGACCCTGCAGGCGGGCTCCCAGAGCAACGCCCGAGTGAGCGAAGTCATCGACGCCATGGGCCTGGCGGATGCGCCTCATGACATCGTGCGCGAACGCCTGATTTTGGATGAAATCCCAGTTTGACAAATCCAACCCAATTCGACTAAAATAAAATGCTGTGGGCTTTTCAGCCCACTTTTTCTACGCCCAACCAGAAATCTCAAAACCCTCACGCCGCTACGGCTCCCTAAGTCCTTATTCTGAGGCGCCGTACGGAAAGGAAGCAGCCGATGTACGCAGTCATCAAAACTGGCGGTAAGCAATACCGCGTCGAAGAAAACGAAATCATCAACGTTGAACTTCTGAAGAACGTCTCGCAGGGTGATGAAATCACCTTTGACGAGGTGCTTCTGGTGGCGGATGACGGGGATGTCAAAGTGGGACAGCCCTACGTCGATGGGGCCAAGGTCACCGCGTCGGTCATCGGCGTCACCAAAGGCCCGAAAGTCATCGTCTTCAAACATAGCGGCCGCACCACCCTGCGCCGCAAGACAGGCCATCGCCAGAAGTACACCCAGCTACGCATCGACAGCATCACGGCCTGACGTGATCCATCCCATCCAGACCAGCATTTTACGATAAGGAGCGAAGAACATGGCTCATAAGAAAGGTGGCGGTTCCAGCAAGAACGGTCGCGATAGCAAATCCAAACGTCTGGGCGTGAAGCGCTTCGACGGACAATTCGTGCGCGCCGGCACGATTATCGTGCGGCAGCGCGGCACCCGCATTGCGCCCGGGCAGAACGTGGGCGTGGGGCGAGATCACACCATCTTCGCCACCGCCGACGGCTACGTCAAATTCGAACACCAAACCCGCAGCAAGAAACGCGTCAGCGTCTATCCTGAGCGCGTGGTCTGAGATAGATCGAGGTAACCAACATGAAACAGGGCATTCATCCCACCTATTACGAAGACGCCGTGGTCATCTGCTCAT
>CAZDCN010000074.1:0-7921 GCA_964503945.1 uncultured Caldilineales bacterium | reverse complement strand
GCGATGAGCGATTGCTCGCCAATGAGGATAATGGGCGTCCGGGGTCCGGGGTCCGGGGTCCGGGGTCCGGCGTGCGGCGTCCGGGGTCCGGGGTCTGGCGTCCAGGGTCCGGCGTCCGGCGTCCAGGGTTCGGGGAATCTCGCCTTGGGCGCGGGCGACCCATTTCGTAATGCGTAATGCGTAATGCGTAAGGTCATCACGTTTTACGCATGACGTTTTACGTCATCGGCAAGCTCGGCCAATGTTGCCGCCGCAACCTGGTTGCAAACGACGCCGACGTTATTTGCCAAACAGCAAGTCGCCCACGTAGACGCGTTGGTAGACGCCGGTGGGCTGGGCGATGAAGGAGGCGGTGACGAAGCGATCGGGCACGGTCCAGGGGTCGGACTTGGGGGGCTCCAGGGGGAGGAATTCGGGCAGGGCCGCGGGGCCCGCGCCCGGTTGGATGGGCTCCGCGCCGGGCCAGGGCGTGTTGTTGGCCACCAGCTCGTCCAGCAAGGCTTTGGTCTCGGCTTCGTTGGCTCCGGCCAGCCGATGTACGTCACAGCCCGCGGCCCGCAACCGGGCTTCGTCATCGCCGCTGACGCCCGCGGGCCCGCCCACGATGATCACATGCTGGGCCTGCATGGCGTCGGTTACCGAGAAGCCGGTGGTGGGACGGAAGTGGGCGATGTAATCCTGGGCGTTGCGCCAGTCGGCCTCGGCCCAGGCGCTGCCGTGATCCCAAAAGAGCAGGTAGTAGAGGATGGGTTTGCCCGTGCGGTGGCTGAGGATCATCTCGTGGAGCTGGTCCTTCCACCGCACGCCCCGCATCCACTGATCCCCCGGACACATGGTCTGCCCCACCTCCTTGTGCCCTACCACGTTTTCGATGTCGGGCACGTTGACCGCGGTCATCAACCAGGCCACCAGCCGGGCCGCGGCGTCCATCTGCGCGGGCGTGGGGAGCTGGTCCTCGGGCGGCTGGGTGGTCCCGTCGTAGTCTTTGATGAGAAAACGGCCGATAAGGCTGACGCCCAGGCAGTAGTTGTTGGCCGCGCCCACGTGGTAAGAGCGGGTCTCATGGCGCTGGGTCCAGTAGATGGTTCCGTCGGGCGCGATGACGTAGTGATAGCCGATGCCGGGCCAGGGGTCCTTGTAGGGGCTGGTCCCATAGACGTGGTAGCGGGCGATCTGCTCCACGGTGAAATTTTTGGGCGTGTCGGTGTGGTGGATGACGATCTTGCGGATGGGTTCGGTGCGGTTTTGGTAGGGGGGCAGGGTGGGATGGTGGGGCAGGGTGTCCACCACATCGATGATGTTGGGCCGCACGGGCCCGGCGCTGGCGCATTGATCTACCAGCGCTTTCAGGCGGGCGATCTCCTGGTCCCGCTGGCTGACGTCAGCCTCCAGCTCGCGGATGCGCTGCTGAAGGGGGCCGATCTGGTCGGCCAGGGCTTGCAGGCGGGCCACTTCGGCCTGGAGTTCGGCCACCTGTTGGCGCAGCCGGGCCACTTCCTCCGAATCCTCGCAGGCCGCGGCCCGATCCAGGATGGTTTGGATGTCGGCCAGAAGTTTGTCCTTCCAGCGGAGACCTTCCAGCCACTGGTCGCCGGGCGAGATCACATGCTCGCCCAGCTCCTTGCGCCCGAAGACGATCTGGGTGATGATGGACCCCAGGCGCTGCTGGCTGATGAGCCAGGCCGCCAGCGCGGCCGCGGCCTGACGCTGCGCATCGGAGGGCTCCACATCCCGATCCCGACGGAAATCTCCGGCCAGGGCCACGGCGATGCTGTCGGCGTTGATCGCGTGGTTGATGCTGCTGCTCAGGTTTTGTTGGACGACGCGGGAGAGGGGTTGGGTCTGGTAGATGCTGCCATCGCCCGTGATGAGGAAATGATAGGGCATGCCCGGCTTGTTCTGGTCCACTGCCTGCTGGGCCAGCGCCTGGGGCGCGGCCATGGGGTCCGACAGGGTGTGGTGGATGACGATGCGGCGGATGTCTGCGACCTCGCGGGTGGGCCAGCGCTGGCTTTCGTGCTGGGGCAGGTCGGCCATGATGTCGTGGATGACGGGCGCGGGCACGGCCCCAGGCGGGATGACGGGGACGACCTGGGCGAGTTCATCCTCCAGGCCGATGATGCGTTCCTCCAGGGCTTGCAACGCCCGATGCAGGTCATCCACATCCCCCAGCGCGGGCGCGGCTTCATCCAGCGCGGTTTTTTCCTGGGCCAAGGTCTCGCTCAGGGCCAGGGCCGCGTCGATCTCGGCCTGCAGGGCCTGCTTTTCCGCCTCCAGGGTCTCCAGCCGTCGCCAGTATTCGGTGAGATCGGGCGGAGGCGGCTCCTGGCCCCCGTCGGTCCACTTCAACCCCAGCGTCAGGGCTTCGCCGAAATCGTCGATGACGCCTTGTTTGCCTTCGATGTGCCATTTGTCATCTCTGGACCAGCGGTAGAGGATCAGGGCCCGGATTTTCTGAGGGTGAGATTGATTCCAACGGTCGATCTCTTGATAGGCCCGTTTCACCCAGCCGGTGTTGGCGTTCTGCCAGGGCGCATCGCCTTGGTCGGTCTCGGTGATGTACACGGGCAGGTGGCGCATGTTGTCCGGGATGGCGTTCATGAAGTCCTGATAGGCCCGGAAATGCCAGTGGTAGGCGTCGAAGGGCGGGTTCATGCGCGCGTCCGATTCGATGAAATCGGGGTTGGCACCGTGGGTGTAGGTGTGCAGGGTGATGCCGTCGCACTGGCTGGGGCCGATGAGGCGCAGCATGTCCGCGAAGTATTGCACCCAGTCGCCGCTTTCGTTGCCCGGATAGGGGGTGAGGGTGTTCCAAGGCGCGACCGCGGCCACGAGCACCTGGTCATTTTCGTGGCCGGGCGCGGCGTGGATGGCGGCCCGCACTTTTTTGTAGGCGGTGGCGTAGCGTTCGGGGGTGATGGGCTCGCCGCGGGTGTCGGGGCGGATGGGGCGGGGCGGGACCGCGCTCCAGTCCCATTGGGCGCCGGGCCATTCGATGGGATGATTGGGTTCGTTGCCCACGATCCAGATGCGGGCGCCGCTGCTGGCCTCCACGAAGTTGGCGCAGCGCTGCGCGAACGCATCGTAATCCCGCTGGAAGGGGAGCGTGCCCGCGGGGGCATAGCCGTTGTTCAGGCGCACGATGACACCCAGCCCCCGGTTGGAAAGAAAGCTGAAATCCTGGCCCGATCGGTCGTTGGGGTTGCTGCCGATGGCCGTGGTGACTACGACCCAGCCGGGGATGCCCCTCCCCAGCATGATATGCTCCCCGCCGGGATCATGGAATCCATACAGGTATTCGCTGTCGAAAAGGGGGCGCGGCATGGTGTGCTCCTGCTTTGAAAATGAACATGAGCGTCGCTTGAGAAAAGACTTGGACGGCAACGTTGGCCGAGTCAACGTGGGACGTATTGCGTATTTCGTATTGCGTTAAACTGATGGACGATACGCATTACGCAGTACGGAATACGCACCCATTTTCATCGGTATCGGCGGGCAGCCGCCCGTGGCGCCTGTTCTGAAAATAAACGTCGGCATCGTTTGCGAAAAGGCTTTGGCGGCAACGTTGGCCGAGCTTGCTGATGACGTGAAACGTCATGCGTAAAACGTGACGTCCTCACGCATCACGCATCACGTTTTACGGGCGTGGCCGCCCGCGACGGTTGCTTTCATTGTACGTCGCTTTTGATTTTTCGTCCAGTCGCGGCTTCGCTTTCCCAATTTTCTATCTTTCTGTACAATGCAGATCGTTATTCCAAATTTCTTTCAGGAGGCCTTGCATGTCCATTCAAGATTTCACGCTGGAACTCGATCAACTGGAATTCGTGCACAGCGGGCTTTCCAGGCCCGAGAGCATCATCGCGGAGCCGAACGGCGCGCTGTGGACTTCCGACAACCGGGGAGGGCTCACCCGCATCGACCCCGACGGCTCCATGCAGACCATCGGCCACATCGGCGGCGACGCCAACGGCATCGCTATGGATAAGGAGGGATATTTCTACATCGCCCACATCGAGCACGGCAAGGTCTACAAGATGGACCGGGAGGGGAATCATGTGGTCGTGCTCGACGCCATCGATGGGCAACCCCTGGGCGCGGTCAATTTCGCGTTCATCGACAGCCGGAATCGCCTGTGGGTGTCGGTATCCACCCGTTCGATCCCCTGGTTCATCGCCGCGGCCGCGCCTCGCCCGGACGGCTACATCATCCTCATCGATGAACAGGGCCCGCGCATCGTGGCCGACGGCATCTATTTCACCAATGAGGTGCGGCTGGACGCGGAGGAGCGGTTTCTCTATGTTTCCGAGACCATGGGCAACCGCGTGTTGCGTTATCCGGTGCGGGAGGATGGAAGTTTGGGGGAGGCGGAGGTGTTCGGGCCCAGCGAGTTCGGGCTGGGCGGGTATCCCGACGGCATCACCTTCGACGCGGAGGGCAACCTGTGGGTCACCCATATCCTCCGCAATGGCCTGGGCGTGATCACGCCCGACGGGGATTATCATGTTGTGTTCGAAGACCCTAACCTGCCCGCGATTGAAAACGCGGTGAAGCTTGTGGAGCAGAATGCGCTCACGCCCGAGGCCATGTTCACTTGCGTGGGTCCCACCATTCAGTTCCCCACCAGCCTCACTTTTGCCGGGCCCGATCTGAAGACCGCGTACATCGGCTCGCTGGCCATGCCCCATCTGGTGAAGTTTCAGGCGCCCGTGGCCGGGCTGCCCCTGGCCCATTGGCGGTAGACGCCCATGACGACTCAACCCACCCTCGAAACCCCGCGCCTCATCCTCCGGCCCTTCCGCGAAGAGGATATTCCTGAGATCGTGCGGCTGTTGCAGGACCCGGACATCCATCGCACCACCCTCAACATTCCGTATCCCTACGGTCGGGCGGAGGCCCGGGCCTGGCTCAAGCTCCAACGCCAGGAGTTTGAACAGGGCCGGGGGCACACCTTCGCCATCGTGCGCAAGGAGGATGACCGGCTCGTGGGGGCCATCGACATCCGGCCGGACCAGCGGCATCGCAAGGCGGAGATGGGCTATTGGATCGGCAAGCCCTACTGGGGCCGGGGTTACGCCACCGAGGCCGCGCGGGCCATCCTCCGCTATGGCTTCGAGACCCTGGGCATGAACCGCATTTACGCCACCCATTTCGCGGAGAATCCCGCCTCGGGGCGGGTGATGCAGAAGATCGGCATGTCGCAGGAGGGCGTGATGCGGCAGTTCACGTTCAAGGATGGACGGTTTCAGGATCACGTGCTTTACGCCATCCTGCGGGAGGAGTGGGAAAGCGCATGACCTGACAGGTCCCCGCCGACTTCGCCGCCCTGGCGACATGGCGCTGACGATGCGCCTGCCGCGCGGGCGATGGGATTTGCAGGGACCTGTCAGGTCGGCGGGCGCGCGGCTACGGCGTCACCAGCGCGAAATCGAAGTCAGCGACCCGGGGCTGCCGGTCGGAATAGAGGCCGTCCGCGTCCACGGCCAGCACCATGTAATAGTAGTTGACCGCGGGGTCTCCCCCGCCGCCCGGGTTATCATCGTAGCTCAAGGTCCCGTTGGCGGGGATGTCCGCCAGCTTGAGGGTGCCCGCGTCGCCGGGCGCGTAGTAGGGCGACTCGCTGCGCCACACTTCGTAATGGTCCACCGCGCCCGGCGCGGCGTTCCAACTGAGCCGCGTGCCCGAGGCCGTCAGCGTAATGTCGATGGCTCCTACGGTCATGTCATCGTACTGTTGCAGGTCTACGTGATGGATGTATTCGTCCCCATCATACGCGCCTGAGCCCGCCCGGGAGTCGATGAAGAAATCCGCGCCGCCGCTGAGGCCGTTGTTGAACACCCCGTCGGTGATGAGGAAGGTGGCGGTTTTCCATTTGCCGGTGTTGGTTTTGGTCACGTAATAGGGGCGGGGGTCCAGGATGCCGGTGTCGGGCAGGCCGGGGTCGATGGCCAGCCCCCGGCGGATGGTCCAATCGTTGATGGCGTACACCTGCGCAGTTTTGCGGCCATTGCCGCCGTCGTAGATCAATCGCCACGTGTCTGTACCCACATCAAGATAGGTGACGGTGATGATCACGGTGTTGTGCTGACCGTCGATGCCCGTGGCGGGAGAGACATAGCGATCATCCGCGGCGTAGAAGAAGACGAAATTGTCCGAGGCCTGATCGGAGCGACGGGTGGACCAGCCGGGGTCCACTTCGATCTGGATGCGGCTGCCATTGTTGTTGAGGTTGAACAGGCCCGCGTTTCGCACATTTTGATCGAAGGGGTTGTCGTTGTAATGCCAGGGCTTGTCGCTAACGCCCGACCAGCCCATGCCGATCACCCGATCGTCATCGGTGACCGGGATGGTGACGCCATCGCCGACGCTGTGGAGCTGGGTGAGATAGAATTCGGAGTTGCCCACGGGCGGGTAGTAGTCGCAATCGAGCTGGCTTGAGTAGTTGAGGAAGCAGGGGCGGCGGTGTTCCCAGGCCCGGGACCAGATGCTGGGGGGTCTTTTCTGGCCCGGCAGAAAGCCCGTGCCGAAGTATTTGGCGGCCCATTCGGCGATGGTGCGGTTGTTGGGCGTGTCCATGCCCTCATAGGTCCAGAAGGAAGAGAGGCGCACGTAATCCGCGCGGGCGTCCAGCACTCGCGACATCTCCCAATAGAACTCATTTTCGGTGCCGGTCATGTAGCCGTAGCCTTCGAAGCCAATGGGCGCGACATCATTGTGAAGATAGGCCTGGTCCCATTGGCCCGTGCAGTGAACATTGGCGCTGGTGGCGCTGCACGCGTTGGTGTAATCGAAATCCGCGGTGATGGCGTTGAGGGAGACGCCCACCTTTTGCGTGGCCGCGTAATCCGCGATGTCGCGGCGCTCCCAGCTGCTGAGGTAGAAAGGCAGATTTTGCGACATGACCATCACCTGAAAATCCCCGTTGGCGTTGGTGAATGCGTCTTTGTACATATCGGTGACGCTGTTGACCCAATCGATCCATTCTTGCGAGCCCATGCCCCGGTTTTGATAGTCATCATCGTCCTGATTGTGGGAGGGGATGTTCTCGCCATCCTTGCCTGTGCCGATGGCGATCCATCGCACCCGCCAGCCGTTGGCGCTGGCGCCCAGGTGGTCGGCCAGGGCGTGGATGAAGTCGCTGTATTTCTGGTTGAGAAAGCTGTTGCGGTAGTCCAGGAGATACCAGGGGTCGTTGGAGGTGTTGCCGTCGCCGTCGCAATCGCGGGTGTCGGGATCGTTGGCCTGGAAGATAACGTCGTCGCTGTTGCCCCAGACGCCGTCGGGCCCGGCCTGCACCCAGCCGGGCGTGGCGTCCACGCCCTGGTCGGGGCAGGCGATGTAACGGTTCGTGTAAATCACCATGGCCAGACCCAGGTTCTCATACCCGGCGTCCACCTGTTTCTGCATCCACAGGTCCAGGTCGCTCCAGTCGTAGGTTCCCGGCGAAGGGTTGAGCTGGGCCCAGTGCCAGAAGTTGTAAGCGCCCACCGCGGCATAATCCGCGGGCGGCCCGAAGGGGTTCCACGTGCCGCTGGCGATGTAGAAGCCGGGCGCGGGCGTGTCGTTGAAGGCGTAGTCGGGCGAAGCGGCCTCCGCGGGCTCGGGCGTGGCCGAGGGCGCGGCCTGGGTCCGGGCGGATGCCGAGAGCCAGACCATCGGCAGGGTGATGACCAGAAGCAGGATGAGGGTGATTAGGGTGAGGCGGTGTGCGTTCATGGCTCGGGAGTGGCGGGATAAGGCGCGGGCGCGCGACGACGCCCTATCCTTTTCGGGCGAGGGGTAGGTTCATGTCTGATATTGAATTAGACGCCCGAACTCCCTTTTTCCGTCCTATTGCTTTGAAAATAGCACGCGGATGACGCGGATGAAACGCGGATAAACGCCGATGAAAGAAAAACAGAAAACCTCATGGGCGACGCTCTTC
>CAZDCN010000073.1:6142-7931 GCA_964503945.1 uncultured Caldilineales bacterium | reverse complement strand
GCGTCGCCGTCGCCGTCGCCATCGAAGTCGGCCAGGGTGATGGTTTGGGCCCAAATCTTGGGTGTCGACAATTTCTCCCCGTGAAAACGCCGGCCCTCTGGGCGATACAGCCAGACGCCGTCCTCGCCCGCCCAGAGGAGATCGGGCTGCCCATCCTCGCCCACATCCAGCCAGGCGAAAGTCCCGCCATCGGGCATGGCCAGGCCCGCGGCCTGAGCTGTTTCGGTGAATGCCCCATCAGGAGTCATGGTGAACAACTGATTGGGCGTGTTGCGGATGCAAACCACGTAGGCGTCCACCCGGCCATCGCCATTGACGTCTTGCAGGCTGATTTTGCGCGCGGCGCAATCCCCTTTGTGCAATCCCAGGCTGGCGGCGTCGGCCCGGTGATACCGTTCACCTTCCCAACGAAACAGCTCATATGCGCGTCTCGCTGGCTCCAGGATGTCGGTCAGGCCCAAATTGGCGCCCCCCGCGATGAGCACGCTGGCCCGAGCGCCCGCCAAAGCATGCCAGGCGAGCCCATGCCTGTCCTTCAGATCGAGCAGAAAATCGGCCTGGGAGGGGCGTTGGCCTTGGATGCCCACAAAGGTGCGTTCGATCATGGACTCCTCGGCCAGGCGAATGCGCACGGGCGACCCTACGCGCGGGTAGGGTTGCGGGGTGAGGATGAGATCGCCGTCGCCGCCGGCTGAAAAGCGAATCCGCTTCACGGAGTGCGCCCCCTGCTGCGATTCCTCCAGTTCCCATGTTCCGAAATCGTCCTGGGTTTCCGTGGCGATGGGGGTGAAAAAGAAAGCTTCTCCCTGGATGGGCGCGTCTTGTATTCGATGGCTGTGCAAGATCAGACGGGAGTCGTTCCAATAGATGTAAAGGCCGGGCTCGCGCCATGCAGGCGCGCCATCGGAGTCTTCCATCCCGGGGAATGCGGCGGATTGGGAAAGCCCTGTGGATTCCAGGGGCCATACCCGCCATCCGCCCTGGCCATCCCCCAACAAAAAGCTCTGCCGGGCGCTGTGGTTGACGGAAAAAACATCCAGCGCGCCATCGCCATTCATATCCGTCACTCCCACATCGAAGAGATGAAAGCGCTCGATGGGCAGGGAGGCGGGCTGAAACGCGGGATTGGGGAGGGGTTTTTGCCACGGTGTGGGCGCGTAACAGCTCGCGCTCCATCCCAACAGCATCAGCATCCCGAGCATCCATCGGGCCAGTCGCCAGGGGGTGATTCGACGGAACATAGCGCTGATTTTACATCACCCGTCAGCTTCTCCCAACTGGTCTGATTGCCGCCGCTCCAGACGCCGGGCGGCGTATGCATGCAGAGAACTGTCCAGGGCGTTGAATTCTCGGATCATGGCGAGGACGCGGGGAGGAAGCTCGTGCACTTGCGGGCGTTTTCGGGTGCGGTTGGCATGGGAGAGGAAGACGCGTCGCCATCCAAAGACACGGGCGAAATGCTGGACAGACTCAGCGTAGGCCTCGGTGACGCCGAGTTCATAGTAGTCGTCCAGGACCTGGCGTGCGCGTCGAAGCATGGGCTCCAGAGCTTCGGAATCGCCAGGGAGAAAGGGCATGGCGGACGCGTCCGCGTGAGGGCACAGGATGGCCCGAGTCTGGCCGTTGAAGAAGGGTCCGAACAGCCTGCGTTCTTCGGGCGTAAGGTTCTGTCTCCCACCGAGGCGGCTATAAATATCGGCCAATTTCCATCCTCGCGCCTGCAACGCCCGACCGATCTCGGCGCCTTTGCCTTGGCCCCGTCGGGCCAGCGTCTGGGCGAAATAATACA
>CAZDCN010000073.1:0-6042 GCA_964503945.1 uncultured Caldilineales bacterium | reverse complement strand
ATCTCGGCGCCTTTGCCTTGGCCCCGTCGGGCCAGCGTCTGGGCGAAATAATACAACGAGATCACCCGCTCCACGGGATCGCGCAGCAGGGTGAAGACGCGAAAGGGCCGGTCGATGACGGGGATGATGTAATGGGCGGAATGCCCGGCAATGCAACGGATGGCGGCCTTGCGCTCGGGTGAAAGCGCGTGATAATGGGCTTCATACCAGGCCACAGAGCCCCGATTAGGGCCATAGCTCTCCCACAGAGCCTTGCCTTTGTAATTCGCCTGCACCACCTCGCGCAGCGAGGTGCCCCCTGTTTTGGCGATGTGGTGATAGATGACCACCGGACCAAGAGATGGAGAGGGTATTTTTCGCTTTCGAAGCCAGGGAATCATGAGGCTTTTTTATCACACACAGGAGCCGGGCGCAAAAAAGCAGCGCACCCGGCATGGATGCGCTGCTTGGTTTGGCAGGTAAAAGGATGAGGTTATTGGGGAACGCCGTTGGTGGTGGCGGACCCGGCCATTGGGGCCTTGGAAACGCCATTCAACACAACACCGATGGCTCCGGAACCGGTGATGACAGCATGGCCTTCGAAGTTGTCGCCCAGCGGTTCGAAGTCAGCAGGCGTAAGGCTGCCGCCATTTCGCGTGTTGTAGCCAATGGCCGCGTTGGGCGCCAGGGTGTCCGTCAAGGTGAGCTTCAAGTTGCCATTGCGGTCATAGAATTTCGTGGTAATCGTGTTGTTGGAATTGGTGAGGTTCTGCACGATCACTGCGCTGAACTCTTTCCAAGTGCCGTTGTCCACCACGCGACGCACGCCGGGCACAAAGAATGTAGAGGCGGTGGTTTGGGTATTGGGCGCTGCGTAGTAGCCCGATTCCTTACCGGAGGAGCGCCACCATTGCGTAATCACATTGGCCACGATGGCTTTGTCCGAAGTAATGGTGACCGAGCCATCCCAGGTAGTGCCCAGATCGTCGAAGAAGTCCGAAGGCATGTCGCCGCCGTTGCGGGTGTTGAGACCAGCAGCAGAGTAGGGCGGGATGGTGATATTGACGGTCTTGCTGGGGTTGACGTTGGCGTCGCGCGGGGTGTATTCCAGGGTGACGTTGGCGGTCGTGCCTTCCAGGTTCTGGATGTTCAGCGCCGAGAAGAGCAGCCAACGGCCATCGTTGGTCGCCTGACGATACTGGCTGGGGACAACCAGGGTGGTGGCGCCAGAAGCGCCCGCGCAATCGGGAGCGTTATAGGTGGCGGTGCGGCCTTGCTGATAGACCACGCCCACGCCCGCGACGGTCTGGCCGTTGGTCACTTCCACCACGGCGGAGCCGTCCCAAGGAGCGGTGAGATTGGGCACCGCGCCGCCGGGATTGCTCAGGTCATAAGTGTGCTGAGCGCCGGCAGGAATAGTGTCGGTATACTGGCCTTCGTTGTTGCCATTGCGGCTGAAGTAGGTGATCTGGATATCCGCAGGCCCGGTGCCGGTGTTCTGGACCGTGAAGGAAGCATAAATGGAGGGCGGGATTTTGAACAGGCTGGGGAAGCAGATCTTGCTGGAGCCTTCAGAAACGCCCGAGTAGTAGGCCATCTGGTAGCCATCGCCGGGGCCGCCGGTCCACACCGTCTTCACCACGGAAGCGAGGGGCTGATTGGAGGAGACCACGCCCGCGCCCTGGAAGTTCTGGGGAAGCTGAACGCTGTCGGGATCGATCATGATGGAGCCGTTGGCGGGGATGGTGCGCTGCGGGCCCTGATGCACGCCGCCGTTGGTGTCATAGTAGGTGAGTTGCGCCGTCGCTGCATCGGCGTCCGATTTGTTCACCAGTTCGGTGTAAGTGCTGCCCACCCCTGGATCAGGGTAGCTTTGCGCCGCCACAGGCAGGGCGACCATCGCCAGCAGCACGACTACAACCAGTGCAAGGGTCAAACGTCGTTTGGTCATGGTGAAAATCTCCTTCGGTTGAGTGATGGGTGGGATATTGAAAATGTGGTTTTTGCCGGGGAGCAAGCTTTGACTGATTCCAGTGTAGCAGTCTTGCGAGCCGTTTTCAATAACTCAAGTGGCGTATTTTGGGAAATTCGTCTGGTCAGAACCGCTGAAGCACACTAATACTATTGGGTTAGTCCACGGTTTCCGCCCGATTTCGGGCCGGATCTAGCCGAATTCGGACGCCCGATCCCCATTCGGCATAGGCCGCGCCCCCGATGAGCGCGGGGAGGTTGCCCGAACGAGCAATCGAAGCCAGCCAGTTCAGCACATGCCCGCCGCGATCGATGAGCCCTTCCGCTTTCAACGCGACCTGCCACCAGCCGGGGTGCCAGTTCCCGGCCAGGGCCATGAATCCGGGGGGAATCCCTCGGGAGAGCTCGGCGGGCGATTGAAATTGCACGAGGACGCCTTCGGTGTCATAACCGGCGACGCCCAGGGGATTCCCATGTGCAGCATCGGTGGCGGACGTGGCCTCGTGAGCGGTCCGACGTGCTTCAATCAGCGAGTCCACATGGGCCCGACTGTGCCATTCGCCCGTCATCATCTGTTTGATTTCCTCGATCTCCAGCATGAAGATTTCATCGGGATGGTGGATGCGGCCGTCGCTCGCGCCTTCTTCGGCCGCGGCCAGCGCCCAATGGCGAGCTGCGGCCAGCACATAGGCCAGCCCTTCCCGAGCTTGAGCGTGCGCGGTCAGCGTCCGTTGCGTCAGATCGATGGCTTTTTTCATGCCCGAACGTCCCAGCATGCCGGCCTGAGCGATGGCGCGTTTTTCTTCCTCCGCCCGTCGTTTCTGCGCCCGACCCTGGTCCCAATTCCACACCTCCACAGGCGGCGTCTCCAGCAGATTGTCGGGCGCGTCCATCACTCGTGGCAGTGCGATCTCTCCCTCCGGCGCCAGCGGCAAGTGTCCGAATGCCTCGCGCAGCTCCTCCACGGGCTTCCCCAAAGCCAGGCAGTGCAGAAAGCGACTGTCGGGCGTCTCCAGGCCCGATACAATCCCCAGCCTCATGGCCTCCGCCCTGGCGGGCGTTTTTTCCTTTTTGCTGAGCAAAAAGCCGAGATGATGATAGCTTCCCGCCGCAGCCACGGCCAGCGCATACACCCAATACAACGCCTCGGCCACTCGGGGCTCCACTTCCTCCATCACCTGCAAAAGCTGAGCCTGACTCCATTCCGAAGCGAAGACCCATTCCGCCCAGCGCCGCAGCCGAACGTAGGCATTCGCGAAGTCCAGCAAGGCGACTTGGGTCTGTTTCATGCCCTGGCCCGGTTTGCCCTTGCGGGAGGATACGGGCGGATCGACGCCTAACAGCCGTCCGATCTCAGGCGCTGAGCCTCCCCACGTCACCCACGTCAGTTCCGCGAGGAAGGGGCGCGGGCCTTGTTCGTGGATGGGGTTCGAGGAATCGGGCGGGGAGGAGAAATTCAGTTCCCGAGTGAGCCGTCCCAACGCGTTTTCGATGGCTGGGTGGAGGACGCTTTGGCTGAACGGAGTGAGATTGGCAGGAAAATCCATAAGAAATGAAATGTGGGAGCGAGTTGAATTGTTTGAGATTAGAGATGAAACCATAGATTGACGGAAAATGCCAAGAACCTTGGGAAGCGTGCGCGGTGTTTGCAGGGATTTGTGATATAATGAAGCGTCGGACATGATTCGGTTTGGCAAGCAGCCCCTGGCGACACCCATTCGAGCCAGGCCGTCCCTCGATCATCCCAATTTTACATGGAGCATTGAAATTCTATGGCAGGACATAGCAAATGGGCGAATATCAAACGCCGTAAATCCGCTGTTGACGCCAAGCGCGGCAAGCTCTTCACCAAAATCGCTCGCGAGATCCAGGCCGCGGCCCGCATGGGCGGCCCCGATCCGGAAAGCAACATCCGTCTGCGCTTTGCCCTGGACAAGGCCAAAGCCGCCAACATGCCCAAGGACAACATCCAGCGGGCTATCAACCGCGGCGCGGGCCTGGAAAAGGGCGCGGACCTGGAAGAGCTGACCTACGAGGGTTACGCGCCCCACGGCATCGCCGTCATCGTCGAAGTGCTCACCGATAACAAAAACCGCACCGTGGCCGAATTGCGTCATGTCTTCACCAAGGCGGGTGGAAACCTGGCCAGCAACGGTTCGGTGGCCTGGCAATTCGAGCGCAAAGGCCAGATCACCGTCAAGATGGAGGAAGGCGCGGATGAGGATGAGCTGTTTTTGGTGGCCGCGGACGCGGGCGCGGAGGATGTGGAATTCGACGAGGGCATGGCCGTCGTCACCACAGCAGACACGGACCTGGCCGCGGTGAGAAACGCTTTGGTCGATGCAGGGTATCAGGTGGAGGAAGCGGAGCTGACCATGGTCCCCAAGACGGAAATGACCCTGCCCCTGGACCAGGCCATGAAGGTGACGTCCCTGCTGGAGCGGCTGGAGGACCTGGACGACGTGCAGAAAGTTCATTCCAACCTGGCCATGAGCGACGAGCTCTTCGCGGAGCTGGCCGCGGCGTGAGCGGACGCAACCCGGTGGTGCTGGGCATCGATCCCGGCACCGCCATCACCGGCTATGGCGTGGTGACGGAGGAGGGATCGACGACTCTCGCCCGGGCTTATGGCGTCATCCGCACCCCCGCCAACCAGCCCCTGCCCCAGCGTCTGGTCACCATCTACGCCGAACTCAACGCCCTGCTGGACGCCTATCAGCCCACCGCGGTGGCGGTGGAAGAGGTGTTCTTCTCCAAAAACGCCCGCACCGCGCTCAGCGTGGGCCACGCCCGCGGGGTCGTGCTGCTGGCCGTGGCCCAGCGCAGCATTCCCCTTTTCCACTACAAGCCCACCCAGGTGAAGCAGGCCGTCACTGGCTACGGCGGCGCGGACAAGCGTCAGATTCAAGAAATGGTGCGCATGCTCCTGGGGCTGGACGACATCCCCCGGCCCGATGACGCCGCGGACGCCTTGGCCATCGCCCTCTGCCACCTCCATTCCGCGTGGACAACCACTCGCTATTGAGGAGACAAATTTGAACAAACGAAAATTGCTAGCGAAAGCGATCTCCACTCCAGCCAACTTTCGCTTTGCAGATATGGTCGTCCTGGTTGAGGCATTCGGCTTCAGGCTCTCCCGAGTAAGAGGCAGCCATCATATATTTGCGCATCCAGATATCCCAGAACTCATCAATTTACAGAACGTGAAAGGCCAGGTGAAGCCTTATCAGGTCAGACAATTTTTGAAACTGGTTGAACGCTATAATCTTCGTCTGGAGGATGAATGAAACAGGATTATCACATCAATATCTTCTACTCGGAAGAAGACGGGGGTTATATCGCAGATATCCCCGATCTTGAAGCGTGTTCCGCTTTCGGTGAAACGCCTTATGAAGCCTTGATTGAGGTAGAGAAAGCTAAACAAGCCTGGCTTGAGGCGGCTCGCGCGGAGGGCAAGCCCATCCCTGAGCCGCGCTATCGTCCGGTGATCTACCAAGTGGGGATGCTTTGACCGTATGATGATCAGTCGTTTGCGCGGGCGCATCGAAGCCCTGTACGAAGACTTTGCCATCGTGGACATCGGCCCCATGGGGCTGACGGTCTACGCGCCCGCGGCGCAGCTGGCCCAATGGCAGACAGGCCAGCCCGTGGCTTTGTTCACCTACCTCCATGTGCGGGAGCAAGAGCTGACGCTCTTCGGGTTCGCCAGCGAGGAGGACCTGGAGCTGTTTCAAGTCTTGCTGGGGGTGAGCGGCGTCGGGCCCAAGCTGGCCCTCAGCATCCTCTCCACCCTGCCGCCCGACACGATTCGCATGGCCGTGGCCAACGACGAGCCGGGCCTGCTCACCCGAGTGCCCGGCATCGGCGCTAAAAGCGCCAAAAAAATCCTCTTCCATCTCAAAGACAAGATGGGCGTATCCGAATTCGAGGGCGTGGGCGCGACGCCCATCACCGACGAGGACGCGGAGGTCATCGAAGCCCTCACCAGCCTGGGGTATAGCATCGTCGAGGCGCAACGCGCGGTGCAGGCCGTGTCCAACGATGTGTCGGGCGTGGAGGACCGCCTGCGCGCGGCCCTGGCGCAGTTGATGC
>CAZDCN010000072.1:0-7972 GCA_964503945.1 uncultured Caldilineales bacterium | reverse complement strand
GTTGCTGCCCAATTTCGGGTTTAGCAAGGATCCGCTGCTGACCATCGGCGTTCTCATGGCGCTGCTCACGGGCTCTTTTATCGCCCTGTGGCTGGGCAACATCATCACCCAGGACGGCATCGGCAACGGCGTTTCCCTCATCATCTTCGGCGGCATTGTCAGTCGAATGTGGCCCCGGCTTAATGCGCTATTGGCCAGCACCAATGGCGTGTTCCTGACCATCATTTTTAGCATCGTCACCGTGGCTACGGTCTTTCTTATTGTGTATGTGCAAGAAGGTCAGCGCCGCATTCCCGTGCGCTACGGCAAGCGGGTGCGCACCATGAAGGGCAATCGTCTGATGATGGTAGGGGGGCAGAGCAGCTACGTCCCGATCCGGGTCAACAGCGCTGGCATGATCCCCTTGATCTTCGCCAGCACCCTGCTCATTTTCCCCAGCACCGTGGCCAGCGCCTTTGTGAATTCATCGATTCCCTGGCTGCAGAGCATCGCCCAGTTCCTGACGGTGAACTTCTCCATCGGCAGCACCGCCTATTGGATTGCCTATTTCATCCTGGTGGTGGCCTTCACCTTCTTCTACACGGCAGTGGTGTTCCAGCAGCAGAACATTCCCGAAAGCTTGCAGCGTCAGGGCGGCTACATCCCCGGCATTCGCCCCGGCCGGCGCACCGAAGAGTACCTGAACAAGGTGGTCAATCGCATCACCCTGGTGGGCGCGTTGTTCCTGGGTTTTGTGGCCATTTTGCCCTGGTTGGTGAGTCTGGCGCTGCGGCAGCCCTCCCTGAGCAACTCGGCCCTGCTTATCACCAGCGCGGGTTTGCTCATCGTGGTCGGCGTCGTGCTGGACACCATGAAGCAGCTGGAAGCGCAGTTGCTCATGCGCCACTACGAAGGCTTCATCAAGTAGCTGCGGCAAGGAACAGGCGGCTGCCGGAAGCCACAAACTTGAACAGCTTTTTTGGAAAAACAGGCCCGCCTGTAGTATGATTACATATTTGTCCGGGCAGAACAAAAAGCCTGCCGGGATCGTTTTGCGCGACGCCCGAGAGTTGGCGTTGATGCGTGAAGCGGGCCGCATTGTGGCCAAAGTGCATGAGGCCATGCGCGAGGCTGTGCGGCCGGGCGTCTCCACCGCGGAGCTCAACGCCATCGCTGAGGAGATCATCCGCAGTCATGACGCCATCCCCACCTTTCTCGGCTATCGCGGCTTCCCGGCCAGCATTTGCACCTCGATAAACGACGAGATCGTTCACGGCATTCCCAGCCCCGAGCGTTTTCTGCAAGAGGGCGACATCATCAGCATCGATGTTGGCGCCACCTACCGCGGTTGGGTGGGCGATTCCGCCTGGACCTATCCGGTGGGGGAGATCAGTCAGGAAGCCCGGGCGTTGCTGGAGGCCACGGAGGGCGCTCTGTGGGCCGGCATCGAGCAGGCCCGCGCGGGCCACCGCTTGGGCGACATCTCGGCCGCGATCCAGGCCCATGCCGAAGGCCGCGGGTTTTCCATCATCCGCGAATACTCCGGGCACGGCGTGGGACGGCAGATGCACGAGCCGCCCAGGATCTTGAATTACGGTCGGCCCGGCACGGGCATGCGTCTGCGCCCGGGCATGACCTTCGCCCTGGAGCCCATGGTGGCGGTCGGGCATTGGCTCACCCGGGTGGACGCGGATGGCTGGACCGTGCGCACGCAGGACGGCTCCCTCAGCGCCCACTTCGAACACGCCCTCGCGGTCACCCATGGCGACCCTGTGATTTTGACCGCCCGCTAGGTGCGACGCACCTGGAGGAGCGACCCAAAGGCGTCTTCCCTTGCGTCTAGCCATCGAAAGCAAAAGACCGACCCATGCCGCAGGCATGTGCGTCGCACCTCATTGGAGGAGAAATCAATATGAAAGTCCGACCTTCTGTCAAGAAAATGTGCGATAATTGCAAAATCATCCGTCGTCGCGGCGTCGTGCGCGTGATTTGCTCCAACCCCAAGCACAAGCAGCGCCAGGGATGATGTGCGACGCACTTCCCCTGATTTTGCATCGCCCCAGCTGTTTCTATCCCTCACCATCCACGACCTGATTTTGAAGCGCGGCGTTCCTGTCCCAGGCGCGTCGCACCTATGACCCCTCGGAGGAAGTATGGCTCGTATTGCTGGCGTCGATATCCCCCGCGATAAGCGGCTGGAGATCGCCCTGACTTACATTTACGGCATTGGCCGATCCACTGCCAGAGAAATCCTGGAGAAGACCGGCATTGACAACAAGCGCGTGCATGAGCTGACGCCCGAAGAGATCGCCAAGTTGCGCGATGTCATCGATCGCAATTACATCGTGGAAGGCGATCTGCGGCGCGAGGTGCAGATGAACATCAAGCGCCTCATCGAGATCGGCAGCTATCGCGGGCGCCGACATCGCATGAACCTGCCTGTGCACGGCCAGCGCACCCGCACCAACGCCCGCACCAAGCGCGGCCCCCGCAAGACCGTGCCCGGCCGCAAGCGCGCTCGCAAGTAATGGCGGGCCAGGGCTGGAATCAGGATTCGTCCTGGGAACGCCAACAGCGGTCTCCCAATCCCCAATCCTAATCCGAAATCCCGCCATCCCGCCGCTAACCCCTGTGTCCGTTCACTGAATTTTGATTACTGAATCACCGGAGTAACACCTTATGGCTCGAAATCCCCGTCGCCGCAGCGCCAAGAAGAAGGTTCGCCGCCAGGTGCCCCTGGCGCAGGCGCACATCCAGGCTACTTACAATAACACCATTATCACCATCACCGACACCGAGGGCAACGTGCTTTGTTGGGCCAGCGCCGGCAGCTCCGGCTTCAAAGGCTCGCGCAAAAGCACGCCCTACGCCGCGCAGATGGCCGGGCGCAATGTCGCCCGCCAGGCCCGCGATTACGGCGTGCGCGAGCTGCAGGTCTTCGTCAAAGGCCCGGGCCCGGGCCGCGAAGCGGCCATCCGCACCCTGATGGGCGAGGGCTTCACCGTGGTGGAGATCACCGACGTGACGCCGCTGCCCCACAACGGGTGCCGCCCCCCCAAGAAACGCCGCGTCTAAATCCCCCCTGGCATTCCGGCCGGTTGCCCGCGGTCGGCCCGACACCCCGACCCGGTCCGGCTTACCGGATATATCAATCGTCAACGCCAACACTTGCATAAGTTGGAGGAAATCGTAGTACATGGCACGTTATACCGATGCTGTTTGCAAATTGTGCCGCCGCGAGGGCATGAAGCTCTTCCTCAAGGGAGAACGCTGCTTCACGCCCAAGTGCGCGATGGAACGCAGAAGCTACCCGCCCGGTCAGCACGGCCCCACCCGGCGCTCCCGCCGCAAGGTCTCTGACTATGGCCGGCAGTTGAGAGAAAAACAAAAAGTGCGCCGCATTTACGGGGTCTATGAACGTCAGTTCCGGCGTTACTTCCGCCAGGCCGTCAAGGCCAAGGGCATGACCGGCACGGCGCTGTTGCAGCTGCTGGAGCGCCGTCTGGACAATGTGGTGTACCGCATGGGACTTGCCAGCTCCCGGGCGCAGGCCCGACAGTTGGTGACCCACGGCCACATCACCGTAAACGGCCGCAAGGTGGACATCGCGTCCTACTCCGTGCGTCCGGGCGATGTTATCGGCGTCAAGGAAACCAGTCGGAAGAAGCGCTACTTCAAGGACCTGGCGGAGGAGTTCGGCGCTGGAGGCCAGACCCCTCCCAAATGGCTTGACATCGACTCTGGAAACATGACCGCCACGGTGGTGGCCTTGCCCGAGCGTGAGGACATTCGTGACATCGACATCAACGAGCAGCTTATCGTTGAGTTCTACAGTCGCTAATCATAGCAGTTGTGGCGCTCATCACAGCGCAGGTTGTTGATGCCACTCCGGCACGCTCGTCCCCCGGTCCCCAATGGGGCCGGGCGCTCCCTCACGGAGGCTCCACGTGATTAATCAGGAATTACAAACTGTTTTGCCAAAAATCGAAAAAACCGTTAGCACGGAGAAATATGCTCGATTCGAGATC
Organism: uncultured Caldilineales bacterium; assembly: GCA_964503945.1. GTDB lineage: Bacteria > Chloroflexota > Anaerolineae > J102 > J102 > M2005. The sequence goes on along the minus strand of CAZDCN010000072.1, from coordinate 3,965 downwards.
GGGCCGCTGGAGAGTGGCTTCGGAATCACGTTGGGCAACGCACTCCGGCGCGTGCTGCTCTCGGCGCTGCCGGGCGCGGCCGTGACCTCCATGCGCATTGCCGGCGTGTATCATGAGTTCTCGGTCATCGAGGGCGCGCGGGAGGATACCACGCAACTTATCCTGCGGCTGAAGCAGTTGCGTCTGCGCATGCATCGCAACGAGCCCGTGCGCATTTTCGTCAACAAGAAAGGGCCCGGCACCATCACCGCCGCCGATCTCAACGCCCCGCCCGAGGTCGAGATCATCAATCCCGATCTGGAATTGCTCACCCTGGATTCCCCGGACGCGGAGGTGGATATCGAGCTGCTGGTGGAGATGGGCAAGGGCTATCAGCCTGCCGAGGCCGAGGGCCGATCCAAACTGCCCATTGGCGAAATCCCCATCGACGCCATCTTCAGCCCGGTGCGCCGCGTGAATTATGTGGTGGAACCCACCCGGGTGGGCGGCCACACCGATTTCGATCGCCTGGTGCTGGAGATCTGGACCGACGGCGCCATGCATCCCGAAGACGCGCTGGTGGAATCGGTCCGCATTCTGGTCAACCTCTTCTCCCTCATCGGAGGTCTTGATCTCTCGGTGGAAACTCAGGAAGACGTGAGTTCGCCCATTCCCGAGCACATCGCCGAGATACCTATCGATGATCTGGGTTTGAGCGTGCGCGCGTTCAACAGCCTGAAACGCTCCGGGCTCACCACGGTGGGCGATGTGTTGCTGCGGTTGCAGGAGGGTGAGGACGCCATGCTCAACATCCGCAATTTCGGGCGGAAATCCCTGGCTGAACTCCTCGAACGGCTGGATGAGCGAGGCTATCTGGAGTATATTGACTTCACTCCGGGTGAGGATTAACGTTGGTTTTCAAAGCATCCGAATACGTGATTCCCAGCCCCAACGCAACGAACTAGTGAGATTGCTTTATGCGCCATAAAAAGAAAACCATCCATCTGGGCCGCGATGTCGATCATCGCAAAGCCCTGTTTAAAAATCTGGTGACCGAATTGGTCCGCCATGGTCAGATTGAAACCACCGAGGCCAAGGCCAAGGCGGTGCGCCCTCGGGCCGAACGGCTGATCACCATCGCCAAGCGCGGCCGCAGCGGCCGCATCTCTGAGGTGCACGCCAAACGCCTCATCCGCGCCCGCCTCAACGATCCCGACCTGGTGAATGTGGTCTACGACGAGCTGGCCGAGCGCTATGAAGAACGCCCCGGCGGCTACACCCGCATCCTGAAAACCGGGTTCCGCAAGGGCGACGCCGCTCGCATGGCCATCATCGAATTCGTTGAATGAGTCAGGAGGTTTTGACGCCCGAGCGCCTCTATCGCGGCGTCGTCGAGTATGACGGCACGGAACTGCTCGGGTTTCAAATCCAGAGTCAGGGACGCACCGTTCAGGGCGAGATCGAAAACGTCCTCCAACAGTTGTTGCAACGCCCGGTCCGCGTCATCGGCGCCGGACGCACCGATGCTGGCGTTCATGCGACGGGCCAGGTGGTGGCTTTTCGAGCCCCGTGGAAGCACGCCACCGAGGACCTGTTCCGGGCCGTCAACGCCCTGTTGCCCGAGGATATCGCGTTTCGCCAGCTTGATATCGCTCCTGAGGGATTTCATCCCCGCTTCAGCGCCATCAAACGCTGCTACCGCTATCAAATCGGTCTCTGGCCCGGTCATTCGCCTCTGCGAGCCCGCTACGCGTGGGAGCTGGGCCCGAATCTCGATATCGAGACCATGCGTCGGGCCGCACTCCCCTTGGTGGGCGTGCACGATTTCGCCACCTTCGGCCAGCCGCCCCAGGGCGATATCACCATCCGCCAGGTTTTTTCTATCGAGCTGATTCACGAATCTCCCTGGCTCTATCTCGATATCTGCGCCAACGCTTTCCTGCGTCGCATGGTGCGCACCATGGTGGCCGCGCTGGTGCAGGCGGGCCAGGGCCATCGCTCCATCGAGGAGATAGCCGCCCTTATCCAGGCCCGAGACCGCTCCCAATCGCCTCCGCCAGCCCCGGCCAAAGGACTCATTCTCACCCACGTCTTTTATCCGCCGGATGAAGCAATAAAGCACGACCCAACAAGGAGTACACACCCGTGAGAAAAACATACAGCGCCAAGCCCGAAGACATCGAACGCACCTGGTATGTCGTGGACGCCGAGGGCAAGACCCTGGGCCGTCTGGCGACCGAGATCGCCAAGATCCTGCGCGGCAAGCACAAGCCCATCTACACGCCCCATGTGGACACTGGCGACTACGTCATCGTCGTCAATGCGGACAAGGTGCGGGTGACGGGCAAGCGTCTGGATCAGAAAATGTATTATCGTCACAGCGGCTACATCGGCGGCCTTAAGGCCGTGCCCCTGCGCCGCATGTTGGAAACCCATCCCGAACGGGTTATCGAGCACGCGGTGAAGGGCATGCTGCCCAAGAATCGTCTGGGCCGCAAGATGTACAAGAAGCTGAAGGTGTACGCCTCGCCCGATCATCCCCATCAGGCTCAGAAGCCCCAGCCCCTGGATCTGTAAAGAGAGGTTTTTTGAATGACTGAGATGCACTATTACGAAGCCGTAGGCCGTCGTAAGCGGGCCACTGTCCGCGTGCGGCTCTACCCCGCGGGCGAGACCGCGGAGATCATCGTCAATGGCAAGCCCATGGCGGAATACTTCCCCCGGATGCAGGATCAGCTCCGGCTGACCGAGCCCCTGCGGCTGGTGGAGATGGAAGGCAAGTTCAACGTCTCCGTGCTGGCCAAGGGCGGCGGTATCAGCGGTCAGGCCGACGCGGTGCGGCTGGGCATTGCCCGCGCGCTCATCGTGGCCGACCCCGCGCTGCGCCCGACTTTGAAGAAGGCGGGGTTGCTCACCCGCGACGCCCGGGTGAAGGAGCGCAAGAAGCCCGGCCTCAAGCGGGCCCGCAAAGCGCCGCAGTACACCAAGCGCTAAAAGTTCCAAGTCGCAGGTTTGCAGGTGGCAGGTTTGGGGGACGGAGTCCGTCCCTTGCTGTCTGCTTCTTGTCACCTGCCGCCTGCCGCTTGCGGGTGCGTTTCAAAATGGGGGGGCGTTTTTGTTTTTTCTAGCCGACTGAAGTCGGGCTCTCCAGGCCTGCGGCCAAGGGACGGCCTCCGCCGTCCCGCGTGAGGGGCGGACCGGTCGCCGTAGGGCGACCGTTGGCGTGAAACGCCTATAGAGTCCGAGTTCACTCGGCCGGTGAGCCATGGGACATTTTGCCCCAAAATTGAAACGCACCTGCCACTTGCCACCTGCTTGCTCTTTCCCAAGACGTTGGGTATCATTCACCCAGCGTCTTTTTTCGTTTGCGAAGGCATTGGTCGCGGCGGCGAAAAGCGGAAAGATGATAACGTTGACCGCGTTTTTATCTTGACGAAATTCGTAAAACGTAAAACGTAAGGCCACAACGCATCACGCATCACGTTTCACGACCGAACCCGCACCCTTCAAGAACCTCAGCAAAACCAATCTCCACGAATCTCTATCGAATCTCCATCGAATCGCTATGTCTTCTCGATCTTTTGTCGCCATCCTCACCGTCTCAGATAGTGCGGCCGCGGGCCAGGCCGAGGACCGCAGCGGCCCGCTTCTGCGCGATCTGGTGCGCGAGCTCTGGCCCGAGCAGGAGCCCATCATGGGCGTCGTGGCCGATGACCGCGAGCGCATCGCGGCCCGTCTGCGGGCCTGGGCCGATGAAGACGATGTGGCCCTGGTCCTCACCTCGGGCGGCACGGGCTTCACCCCGCGCGATGTCACGCCCGAGGCCACCCGGGATGTCATCGAGAAGGAGGCGCCGGGCCTGGCCGAGGCCATGCGGGCCGCGGGCCTGCGGGTGACGCCCCACGCCATGCTCAGCCGGGCCGTGACCGGTATGCGCGGGCGCACCCTCATCGTCAATCTCTCGGGCAGCCCCAAGGCTGTGCGCG
>CAZDCN010000071.1:0-8044 GCA_964503945.1 uncultured Caldilineales bacterium | reverse complement strand
ACGAGGCCTGCTTCAAACCCGCATGCGCCATCCATCAGGATACCTAAGCAGTTACCTTTCAACAGGGATTCACATGAAAAAAGCGCTTTTCCTTCTGCTGCTGACCACGATCCTGCTGACCGGCTCCGCGTGGATGGCCGCCAGCGCGCCCGCGTTCGCGCAAGAGGGCGACGAGACGAGCCAGCTCTTTTTCCCCATCGCCATGAACGCCAGCCGGGTCGCGGCGGCTTCCGATGCCCGGTTTTTCGCCTTTCTGCCCGATGGCTACGCGCTCCGGGATGTAGACGAAGCCTTTGCCATCCAGAATGTGGGAGAGAGCGCCTTGTTTTTAGGTGGATGGCAGGTCAGCGATGGGGAGGGGACGATCACCCTGCCCGATCTTGTGCTCATGCCGCGCCAAATCCTCTGGTGCGCGCGGCAGGCCGCGGCTTTTGCCGAGGTGTGGGGACAGAAAGCGGATTGTGAATATGAGGAAGACACCGATCCCGACGCGCCCAACGCCATAGGAACCGCGCCCAATCTGAACAACAACGGCGATGAATTGCAGCTCATCGCACCCGATGGCCGGATAGAGGACGCTGTGGTCTTTGGAGCGCAGGGGGATGTAAGTATCGAGGGCTGGTCAGGTAATGCCCTGACGCCCTACACGCCCACCAACGCGTTCGCCCGCGAAGGCCAGGTGTTTTACCGGCTTTTCGATATCGACACCCGGCTTCCCCTCAGTGACACCGACACCCGCAGCGATTGGGCCCAGGGCAATGAGGACCCGGTTCGAGGCCGACGCACCGCCTATCCGGGATGGGACCTGTTCACCCTCAGCCACCCCATCCACGTCACCTTCCCCGCCGAACGCTCTGCCCAACTGCTGGTCACCCCCGATAACGCCCTGGATGCGTTCCTGGCCGCCTTCCAACAGGCGGAATTCAGCATCGACATCGAGGTTTACGAGCTCACCCACCCCGTGTTGGTGGATGCATTGGCGCAGAAAGCCCGGTCGGGCGTGGCGGTGCGCGTGCTGGTGGAGGGAAGTCCCGCGGGCGGTCTCACCGACGATAGCCGCTGGGCGGCCCAGCAGCTCGTCCAGGCCGGCGCGCAGGTCGATTTCATGGTCAATGATGTGGACAACGCACATGACCGGTATCCCTATCTCCATGCGAAATTCGCGGTCATCGACGCTCGCATGCTCATCCTGAGCACGGAAAACTTCAAACTCTCCAGCCTGCCCGCGGACGCGGATGACGGCGAGACCCTGGGCCGCCGCGGCTACGCGGTCATCATTGAGGACCCCACCCTGTCTGATCGGGCCATGACCATCTTTTCCCTGGACGATGACCGCAGCCATGGGGACATCTTTCCCTGGCAGGCGGATCATCCCCAATACGGCCTGCCCCATGATCCCAACTATCAACCGCCCCAACCCGAAAACCTGATGGGCTATCGAGTGCGCTATCCCCAACCCTTCGCCATTGATGACGCCACGGAGGGCATGTTGTTCACCGCGCCCGAAGCCAGTTTGCCCCAATTGCTCTCCCTCATCCAACAGGCTGGCCCGGGCGACATCATCCTCACCCAGCAGCTCTTCGAGCATCCTTACTGGGGCCCCACCGATAGCAATCCCGAGGCGGATCCCAACGTGCGGCTGGAAGCCCTCATCGCGGCCGCCCGCCGTGGGGCCACGGTCCGCATTCTGCTGGATGAGTTCTTCGACGCACCTTATGCGCCTCGCAGCAATCTGAACACCGTCAACTACCTCAACGACATCGCGGCCCGTGAAGGACTTGATCTGCAGGCGAGGCGGGGCAATCCCGCCGGCGCGGGCCTGCACGCCAAACTTCATTTGCTGGCCGTGGGCGATGACCGTTGGGTTGTGCTGGCTTCAATGAACGGCGGCGAGGCCAGCAACAAGCTGAACCGCGAGATCGGGTTGGCGCTGAAGACCAGGCAAGGCTATAATGCCCTTGCCGATGTTTTCATGGACGACTGGCAGGCATCCTTCACCCACGCTTACCAGACCCCGTGAGCCGACAGAACTCCACCATCCTCAGCACCATCCGCCATGAGTGACCAACGCGCTGTCCCCAAAACCACGTTTCATCTTCGGCCCGGCCACGCCATCTTGCCTGAGGTGCGACGCATCCTGCTCGAACAGGCGGACTTGGCCCTTTATCAGCTCACAACGCCCGGCCTGGATGAAGACAAGGCCGTGCACGAGGCCCGCAAGGCGTTCAAGCGCATCCGCGCCATGCTCCGTTTGGTGCGCGATGAGATCGAGAAAGGGGATTTTGCGGAACTCAATGCGTTGTTTCGGGATGCGGGACGGCGTTTGAGTGGGGTGCGCACCAGCGCCGTCCTGGGCGAGACGCTGGAAAAGCTGCATGAGCGCTATCCCCATCAGCTTTCGGACGAAGATGTGACCGCAGTATTGGCCCGGCTACGGGCGCATCACGAGGCGATGCGGGAAGAGGTCGCGCTGGGGCAGGCGCTGTTTGCTGAGGTGGCGGCTGAGTTGCGGCGTGGTAGACAGCGCATCCAACAACTGCCGCTGAGTGGAAATCATTTCCCTGCGTCGGGCCTGCGGCGGGTGTATGCCCGCGGCCGTCGCGGCTTGAAAAGCAGCCTTCAAAACCCCACCGTCGCGAACTTTCACGAATGGCGCAAGCGGGTGAAATACCTGCGCTATCAGGTGCGCGTCCTTTCCCCGACTTGGCCCCAAGTCCTTGCCTGCGTCACCGAAGAGCTGGTCATTCTCTCCGAACTGCTGGGCGTGGATCACGATCTGGCCGAGCTGCATCACACCCTGGTCGAAAACCCTGATTTGGGATTGCAAGGCGAAGATGAGGGGAGGCTGCTGGGGTTGATCGAAACCTATCGGGAGGAGCTGGAGGCCCGGAGCTTCAGCATCGGCTGGCGGGTGTATGCCGAGAAGCCAGGGGATTTCGCGAGCCGTATGGCGACCTATTGGCGGGTTTGGACGAGGGAAACCGGGCAGATGCCATGAGCGGCGGCTCGCTGGTGAGGTTGAAAATGGGAACGCGAATGACGCGGCTGCTTCGGCTGCGCCCAAGACAGGCCGCGCCCTCCCCCACCCCGACAAGCGAAGCGGTCGCCTGAGCCAGGCGGCAAGTCGTAGGCGCGGCTGCGCGAATTGACATGCGACCAGCAGCCTGCCAACCTGACTTTCATTTGTGTTTCCTCTATTCGGGTCCGCTTTCAGAAGACAGATGAAGAAAAACCAAAGCGACTACGCGCCTTGTTTCCAGAGCCATCACAGGCTATAATCCTTGCATCTCACACAAAATCCGTTCCCCCACGCTCCCTTCCCCCTCATCCATCCCATGCACACCAAACGAATCCCCCAGTTCCTTTTCATCCTCACTTTCATGGCGCTCCTGGCGGGTTGCGGAAACGCCCTTTCCTTCGGGAAGACGCCTACGCCCAATCCCACATTCACTCCCACGCCGCCCCCCACCGCCACGCCCGCACCCACCGCCACGCCCATTCCCCACATCCTCACCGTCCCCTTCAAAAGCTACACCGCTCCTAAAGACCTCTTCCGTATCGAAGTGCCTGAGAACTGGGACGCGCTTGAGGATGGAGGGGGCATCCGCTTTCAAGACCCTATCAACCCCTACATCAGCCTCACCGCATTCTATTTCCCCCTGCCCAGGGATGCGGACGCCGAGGCGTTCTTACGGGGCGAAGCGGATCGGGCCCTGAGCCGGGCCCAACTCAACGATCCCAACAGCCTCTCCATCATTCAGAATGCAATCGGTGAAGACGGCCATTTACGTCTGGAAGCCGTCGGCAAATTTTTCGAGGACCAACCCTTCCAGCACATGCGCACCGACGCCTGGGTGGAAAACAACGTCTTGCTGGGACTGAATCTGATGACACCCGAGGAGTACTGGCCCGAGATCGAACCCATCTGGCCCCTGCTGCAACAAAGCTACCAGGTGCTGCAACCGGACCCTGACCAAGTCACAGGCATGGCCTACATCCATCCCGGCGGCCTGTTCACCATGACCGTGCCCATGTACTGGGGCATCCTGGATGAGGACTACGACGGCGTGATGCTGCAGGATATGGGCGGCCTGGCCCATTTCGGGGTCAGCGTCGAGGAAATGGACCATTATCCTACGCCCGAGGAAATGGACGAGGCGTTGGAAGGCATGGTGGGCGCCGCGCCCGACGCAGAAGGCTATCTCGAACTTCAGAAGATCACCAATCAACCTAACCTGCGTCTGATCCAGTTCGAAGTGCCCACCGAAGAGGACGGCATCTATCGCACGGAGATCCGGGTGTTCAGCGACCGCAACCTGCTGATCACCACCGTATTCAGCGCCCCTCCCCAGGACTGGGAGCACTTTGCGCCCGACTACGAACTTTTGCTCAACACCATCCAAACTCGTGGGAATGCCCCGCCCGATGAAAAAACTCAGGACGAAGACCCCCTGGCGGGCATCGAAGTGGGCGTGGTGAAATTCTACATCGCCCGCAACGGACGCTTACAGGTGTCCGCGCCCATCCGCAACTTCCGCTCCCGTCCGGTCACCCGTCTCACCGCGTCGGTCATCCTCTACGACAAGGACGGGAAGTTCCTGGCCGCGGAATCATGGCGCATGTTGCAGGCCATCCTAGGCCAGGGCAAAACCACCTACCTCTACCTCTCCTTGCCCCAAGCCACGGCCGACTTCAACAAAGTCGCCTCCGTCAAAATCAAGCTCATCGAGGCCCGAGACGCGGCCCGCAAACCCTATCCCTCCTGGGGTTACCAAAGCGGCTCCGCCGACGTCAACGGCAAAGGCGACATCGTGATTAAAGCCACCATGCGCAATACCGGTAAAAAAGTGCAGAAATACATCTTCATCGCCGCCCTGCTCTATGACGAAAACGGCAACCTGCTCTTCGCCCGCACCGAACGCAAGCGCTTGCCCTACGCCACCCCTCCCGGCCAGGAAGCAGACATCAAAATCGTGATTCCGGGCCCACTGGAAGGCGTCGCCAACTTCGACGTCATCGGCGAGCGCCCCCGGCTGGATTGATGACTGAGGTCTGAGATCAGAAAGCGGCGATCATCGGTTAGAAGACTCGCCCTTTCGCCCTCTCGCCTCGTCGCTCCCTTGCCCAAACTCCCACACACCCACACACATGCCCAATCGACTCATCCACGCCACCTCGCCCTACCTCCTCCAGCACGCACACAACCCCGTCGACTGGTGGGAATGGGGTCCCGAAGCTCTGGCCCGAGCCCGGGCCGAAGACAAACCCATCTTCCTCAGCATCGGCTATGCCGCCTGCCACTGGTGCCATGTCATGGCCCATGAATCCTTTGAAGACCCCGAGATCGCGGCCATCCTCAACGAACATTTCATCTCCATCAAGGTGGACCGAGAAGAACGGCCCGACATCGACGCCATCTACATGGACGCGCTCATCGCCATGACCGGGCATGGCGGCTGGCCCATGTCCATGTTCCTCACCCCCGAAGGCGAACCCTTCTACGGCGGGACCTACTTTCCCCCGGTGGAACGGTATGGCATGCCCTCCTTTCGCCGGGTGCTGCACAGCATCATCCGCTCCTGGCGGGAGCAGCGGGACCAGGTGAACCGCAGCGCCGCGGCCATGCGCCGCAACCTGGCCTACACCGCCGACCTCAAGCCCCAACCGGGCGATCTCACCCCCGACCTGCTCGACGCCGCCTTCGACTCCCTGGCTCATCTTTATGACGATTACGAGGGAGGTTTCGGCTCCCGGCCCAAATTCCCCCAGGCCATGGCTCTGGAATTTCTCCTCCGGCAGCACGCCCGCACGGGCGACCCCGCTCCCCTGGCCATGGCCGAACACACCCTGCGCAAGATGGCCAACGGCGGCATCTACGACCAGCTGGGGGGCGGCTTTCACCGCTACAGCACCGATGATCACTGGCTGGTCCCCCACTTCGAGAAGATGCTTTATGACAACGCCCTCCTGGCCCGGGTCTATCTCTACGCCTGGCAGATCACGGGGAAGCCCTTCTATCGCCGCATCGTAGAAGAGACCTTGGACTATGGGTTGCGGGAGATGACCCATCCCCTGGGGGGCTTCTTCAGCACCCAGGACGCGGACAGCGAGGGTGAGGAGGGCAAATTCTTCGTATGGACGCCCGAGGAGATCCGGGTCGCGTTGGGCGACGCCGTGGCGGAGATGGTCATGCGGTATTACGGCGTCACCGAGCGCGGGAATTTCGAGGGAAAGAACATCCTCCACGTGGAGGAAGACCTGGACGCGCTGGCCCAGCGCCCCGACGCCCGGCCCGAACACGTGGCCTATCTGGCGGAAACCCTGACCGAAGCTCGAAAACGCCTGTTCGAGGCCCGGGAGCAGCGGGTGAAGCCCGCGCGAGATGAAAAAGTGCTGGCGGCATGGAATGGATTGATGATGCGGGCTCTGGCCGAGGCTGGCGGCGCGCTAAACCGTTCAGATTATGTCGAGGCCGCCCGGCGCAACGCGGCTTTCATCCTGGAACACATGCAAGACGCCGACGGCAGGCTGTTCCGGTCGTGGAAGGATGGCCGGGCCCAGTTCAGCGCCTATCTGGAGGATTACGCGGACGTGGCCGAGGGGCTCATCGCCCTCTACCAGGTCACTTTCGAACCCCGATGGCTGTTCGAAGCCGAGCGCCTGCTGGAGATCATTCACCAACATTTCTGGGATGACGTCCAGGGTGCGGCTTTTCACACCGCGGATGACCACGAACAGCTCATCGTGCGGCGCAAGGACTTTTTGGACAACGCGGAGCCCAGCGGCAACAGCGCCTACGCGTCCGCGGCCATCCGCCTGGCCCGGCTGCTGGACCGACCCGACCTGCTGGAACGAGCCGAAGTCATCTTCCGCTTCATGCGCCATCGCCTGCCCGCGCAGCCCACGGGGTTCGGGCATCTGCTCTGCGCCCTGGACCTGTTTCTGCGCCCCTCTCGGGAGATCGCCATCATCGGCGAGCCCGACGACCCCGCCATGCAAGCTCTGCGCCAAACCGCGCTACGCTCCTACCTCCCCGACGCGGTCCTGGCGGGATGCGCGCCCCACCAGGTGGAAGCCCTGGGCTCGCGCATCCCCTTGCTGGCGGGGCGGACGTTGGTGAACGGGCGGCCCGCGGCCTACGTCTGCCGCAACTTTGTGTGCAACCTGCCCGTCACCCAGGCTGATGAGTTGATCAACCTCTTGTAACCAGCCTCAACCAGTCATTTTTCCAATAATTTTCCAAAATTACCCATGACAACCAGCCAGGCATTGTGGTATGGTTTAATTAAGCCGAATAGTTGCTTGAATCAAATTCTCTTCGAAATCACGAGAGGTTGCTTCTATGCCTGTGGATGTCATTCAGGTTCAATATAATTCGCTGCAAGAGATCGCCCGAATGTGGGGTCGGGCGCAGGAACGCCATACGGATACCAAGCAACGCTTGCAACGCCACGTTAACCAATTACAGAATGGAGGATGGGAAGGGCGCGGATCCGACGCTTTTTTTGCGGAGATGGAGCGGGAGGTGTTCCCAGCGCTGGACCGATTGATTCTGGCCTTGGGGGAAGGACAACGAGTCACCCTGGACATCATTACTATCTTCCGCGAGGCGGAGGAGGAAGCTGCCAGACCCTTCCAACAACTTGTTAATAAATGGACAGGGCATGCAAGCCCAGGAGAAGGTGGGGAGGAGACGGCTCCCTATGTCAGCAAATCGGATTGGTGGGACCGATTTCTGGACGTTGCGGAAAAGATCATCGACAAAGTGGACAATTTCTATACCTGGCTGCCTGCATTTGCCTTGCCTTTCATCATTGCGGGGATTCGTGCGGGCTCGAAATATCCTGGACAGGTCATTATCGACCTCCCTGACTGGCTGAAACAGTTGGGAATTAGCCGCCGATGGTTAAGGAGCCTTGTGGGCATGTCGGAACACCTCACCCACATCAAAGGCGCCAACATCGCTAAGCATATCGCTGATCGAGTAGATGTTGGCCCTATCGATTGGGCGATTTTTGGTATCAAAGGAACCATCGCTGTTTTC
>CAZDCN010000070.1:0-8207 GCA_964503945.1 uncultured Caldilineales bacterium | reverse complement strand
TTATTGGCGTGCAAACGCTCATGGCTACCTATTCCGAAAAAAGCGTTTCCAACGCCCCCGGATAGAAAATCCCGCTCGGAGCTCTGAGGCTTCCTGGCGGATATGCCAACCGCCGCGTGCCGACACGCTCCCACACCCACACACCCCTCCCCATCCCTCACCCTGCTCATGACTCCCCCCATCGCCACTCTTGCTGTCATCGGCTCCGGCGTCATGGGGCGCGGCATCGCCCAGGCGGCCGCGCTGGCCGGATGCCGCGTCATTCTCTACGACATCGATCAGGCCATTTTGGACGCGGCCCTGACGCGCATCCGCGCGTCCATCGACAAGGGCGTCCGCCTGGGAAAAACCGATCCCCAGATCGCTGAACGGGCCAAAGAGGCCTTTCTCCTCACCACCCAGCTGCCCCGCGCGGCCCAGGCCGACCTCATCATCGAGGCCGCGCCCGAGAATCTGGAGATCAAGCGGGGCATCTTTCGCGAGCTGGACGCCCACGCCCCCGCGACCACGCTCTTCGCCAGCAACACCTCCAGCCTCAGCATCACCGCGCTGGCCGCGGTCACGCAGCGGCCCCAGCGCTTTTTGGGCCTTCATTTCTTCAATCCCGCCCACATCATGCGCCTGGTGGAGGTCATTCGCGGGGATTTCACCAGCGCGGAGACCCTGGAAACGGGCGTGGACTTCGTCCGGCGGTTGGGCAAGACGCCCATCGTGTGCCAGGACACGCCCGCGTTCATTGTCAATCGGGTGGCCCGGCCCTTCTACGGCGAGGCCCTGCGCATTCTGGGCGAAGGTCAGGCCGATGTCCCGGCCATCGATCGGCTGATGGAATCCATCGGTTTTCGCATGGGGCCGTTTCGGCTCATCGACCTCATCGGCTCGGACGTCAACTTCGCGGTGACGAAATCGGTGTACGAAGCCTTCTTCCACGATCCCAAATACCGCCCTCATCCCATCCAGCAGAAGATGGTGGAGAGCGGGCGGTTGGGCCGCAAGAGCGGCGTCGGATTTTATGATTATCGGGAGAAGCGTCCGACATGACCCGACAGGACCGCATCGCCCAACACATCCGCCAGGACGCCTACGCGGCTTGGCTGAACGCCCACATCGAGACCATCGAGCCCGGCTTCAGCCAGGTGCGGCTGACGGTGACGCCGGAGATGCTCAACTTTCATGGCGTGGCCCACGGCGGTCTGCTTTTCAGCCTGGCGGACATCGCCTTTGCCGCAGCCAGCAACGCCCGGGGCCAGACCGCGGTGGCGTTGCAGGTGAGCGCGACCTTCATGCGGGCCGCCCATGCCGGCGATGAGTTGCTGGCCCGGTGCCGCGAGCGGGACTTGAACGGGCCCATCGGTCTGTACGACATCGACGTGCGGCGGCTGCCCGATGACGAGCTTGTGTTGCAGTGCCAGGCCACGGTGTATCGCAAGCGGCATTGGTTCGTCCCCCAAGACCCGTCATCTGTTCCGTAAATAACCCACAGATAGGGAGAACCACAGATAGAAGACACAAATAGAGGAAACACAAATGAAAGTCAGGTTTGCAGGTGGCAGGTTGCAGGCGCCAGATACACTTGCGCAGCTTCACCTGCGACTTGCAACCTGCGACTTGCGACTGCATTTTCATTCCTTATTGGCGTGCAAACGCTCATGATACCTATTTCCAAACCCACCCACCCAAGGAGGAGTGCACCATGCGACGCATCCTGAGCATCTTGACGCTGACGCTGTTGCTGGCCCTGACATTGGCGGCCTGCGGCGGCAAGCAGGAGCCCGCGCAGGCTCCTGAGCCCACCCAGGCGGCCGAGGCCCAGCCCGCCGAGCCCACCCAGGCTGCGGATTCAGGAGCCGCGGCCCAGGAGGGTGCGCCTTACAAGATCGGCGTCGTGGTCGCGGCCACGGGCGGCGCGGCCAGCCTGGGCGAGGCCGAGAAGAACTCGGCGGAAATGATCAAATCCCAGCTCGAGGCCTCGGGCGTCACCGGTCCCGATGGCGTCAAGCATCCGGTGGAAGTCATCATCCTGGACAGTGAATCCAATCCCGATACGGCCGCGGCAGCCCTCAATCGACTCATCAATGAAGAGAAGGTCGATGTGGTGGTGGGCGGCACCACCAGCGGCAACTCCCTGGCCATGGTCCCCATCGCCACCGAAAACGAGACCGTGCTCATCTCCATGGGCGCGGCCGGGGTGATCATCCGCGATCCCGAAACGGGCGAAACCCGCAAGTGGATCTTCAAGACCCCGCAGGAGAACATCCACAGCGCCAAATGGCAGGCGGAATATCTGAAAGCCCAGGGCGTCACCAAGGTGTGTTATCTGTATGAGAACACGGGCTATGGCCAGGACACGCTGAAGAATGGCGAGAAGGCCTTCTCCGAGGCGGGCATCGAGATCGTTTATTCCGACGCCTTCGAGCGTTCCGACACCGAGTTCCCGCAGATGAGCGCGGTGCAGGGCGCGGGCTGTGAGGCGGTGGTCATCGGCGCGCTGCCCCCCGGCGCCACCAATGTGACCGCGGCGCTGCGCGATTTTGTGCCCGACGCCGCCATCGTCCATGGGCATGGCGTCTGCAACCAGGCGTTCATCAACCTCGACCCCGAAGCCGTGGAGGGGGTGGTCCTGCCCTGCGGCCGTCTGCTTGTGGTGGACGAGCTTCCCGACGACGATCCCCAGAAGCCGGTTCTGGAGAAATTCGCCCAGGAATATAAAGATTTCACCGGCAGCGACAGCGTCAGCACCTTCGCCGGGCACGCCTGGGATGCGTTGCAGTGGGCCATCATCGGGCTGGAGAGCCTGCCCGACGGCCTGGACCTGCAGGCCCGCCGCGCGGGCGTTCGGGACGCCATCGAAACCCAGATCAGGAACTGGCCCGGCACGGGCGGCATCTACAACATCACGCCCGACGACCATCTGGGCCTGGAATTCACCGGCCTCACCTTCGTGAAGGTGCAGGATGGCCAGTTCAAGTACTATCCCCCCGAGGCCTGGGGCGGCAACATCGATGAATCCATGGGTCGCGAGGGCGGAGGCCAGGGCCAGCCCTATAAGATCGGCGTCGTGGTCGCGGCCACGGGCGGCGCGTCCAGCCTGGGCGTGCAGGAGCGGGAGACGGCCGAGATGGTGGCCAAACAGCTCCAGGACGCGGGCGGGATCACCGGCCCCGACGGCAAAGTGCATCCTGTGGAATTCGTGATTCTGGACAGCGAATCCAATCCCGACACCGCGGCCGCGGCCATCAACCGCCTCATCAATGAAGAGCAGGTGGACGCGGTGTTGGGCGGCACCACCAGCGGCAACTCCCTGGCCATGGTTCCCATCGCCACGGAAAACGAAACCGTGCTCGTGTCCATGGGCTCGGCCGGGGTGATCATTGTGGATCCCCAAACGGGGGAGACCCGCAAGTGGATCTTCAAGACTCCTCACGTCAACTCGCAGGTGGCGCAATGGCACAAGGATTATCTCAAGGCCCTGGGCGTGACCAAAGTGTGTTACCTCTATGAGAACACGGGCTATGGTCAGGATGTGTTGCGCAATGGCGAAGCCGTGATGCAGGAAGCGGGCATCGAGGTGGTCTATTCCGACGCCTTCGAGCGTTCCGACACCGAGTTCCCGCAGATGACCTCGGTGCAGAGCTCGGGCTGCGCGGCCGTGATCATCGGCTCCCCCATGCCCGGCGCGGTGAACGCCATGGCCGCTTTGCAAGATTACATGCCCGATGCGCCTGTGTTGCACAGCGGCGGCATCTGCAACGAAGCCTTCCTCACCCTCGACCCGGCCGTGGTGGAAGGCGCGGTGGCCACCTGCCCCAAGCTGCTGGTGGCGGACCAACTCCCCGAATCGGACCCGCAGTACGATGTCATCCGTCAATTCATGGCCGATTACGAGGCTTATACAGGAAAAAAGGCGGACAGCTTCGCGGGTCACGCCTGGGACGGCTTGCAATGGATTCTCATGGCCATGGAGCAACTGCCCGACGGACTTTCGCTGCAGGAGCGGCGGGCCGCCATCCGTGACAACCTGGAAACCTACGTGAAGGATTGGCCGGGCACGGGCGGCGTCTTCACCCTGGAGCCTGACGACCATCTGGGCGTGAAGGATTACACCACGGCCCTCACCCTGGTGCAGGTGCAAGACGACAAATTCGTCTTCTATCCGCAGGACGCCTGGGGGCAGTAGCTCTGACGCGAAGAGAGGGCGTGCGGGATGCAGCGCGTTCCGCACGCCCCATTCGATGCAACGCCCATGGCACAATCCGCGAGTTCTCCCATTCCCTCACTACATTCCCAATCCCCGATCTCATGGCATCCATCCTTACTTCCAACGCTGTCGCGAGCAAGAAATCCCAGTGGCCGCTTCGCCTCCGCCAGGGCGCGTCCTTGCTGCTCATCCTGGCCTTGGTGGCGCTGGTCTTATGGCTGGGGGGCAAGAAGCATTTCGGGCCTCAGCAATACGGCCAGTTGATCCTGGACGGGTTGCGCGGGGGCGCGATCTACGCCCTCATCGCGCTGGGCCTGGTCACCATCTACAACGTCACCAACGTCATCAACTTTGCCCAGGGCGCGTTTGTGATGCTGGGCGCCATGGTCACGGCCGACCTCTTCGCTCGCGAGCTTTTGCCCTTTTCTCCGGCCCTCAATTTGGTTGCAGCCGCCGTGCTGGCCATCCTCTTCGCCACCCTTGTGGGGGTGCTCATGGAGCGCACCATCATCTATCCCGTGCGCGACGCCTCCCCCCTAACGTTGATCATCATCACCGTGGGGGCGTACATCGTCATCCAGGGCCTGGCGCTGGTGTATTGGGGCAGCGGCGGGTTGAAACTGCCCGCGTTTTCCACCTTTTTTACCGACGCCACGCGCGACACGGTGTATCGGCCTTTCGGCATCATCATCAAGGGCCAGAGCTTGTGGATTTGGGCGACGACGGCGGCGGTGTTGGTCCTGCTCTACTGGTTTTTCAATTTCACCATCTACGGCAAAGCGTTTCAGGCCAGCGCCATCAACCGCACCGCGGCCCGGCTCATGGGCATCAGTCCCAGCAAGATGTCGCTGATGGCTTTCGCGGTGGCCGCGGCCGTGGGTGCGGTGGCGGGCATTGTCCTGGCCCCGGTCACGGCTCCCACTTACGACATGGGGTTGAAGCTGGGGTTGAAGGGCTTCGTCGCCGCGATTGTGGGCGGGCTGGTCAGCGCGCCCGCCGCGGTGATTGGCGGCCTGCTGTTGGGCGTGGTGGAGAACGTGGCCGCGGGCGTGACCAAATCGGGCCTGAAGGATATCTTCGCCTTCATCATCCTGATTCTGGTCCTTCTCTACCGCCCCCAGGGCATTCTCAGCAAAGGCAAAGAAACCGAAAAGGTGTAACATGAGCGCTTTCCTCAAGCATCGCAACCTCATCGGCCTCATCCTGCTAACCGCGTTGCTGCTGTTCATCGGTTGGTACGAAACATCCCATCCCGAGGGGTTTTCCAGCCTGACCAACGGCATCGTCACCTTCGACGCGGTGGTGCGCATTGGTTTGCTCACCATCGTGGTGGTGGGATTAAACCTGCTCATGGGTTATACCGGGCAGGCGTCGTTGGGCCAGGCCGCCTTTTATGGCATGGGCGCGTATTTTTCCGCTATCCTCACGGCCCGCGCCGGCGTGCTGGGCCTGCCCGAAAGCCTGACCGCGACCTGGTGGTGGCCCTGGCTGCTCATGCTGGCGGGCATGCTGGTCACCGGTGGGTTTGCCTATATGGTGGGCCGTCCCATCTTGCGTCTCAAAGGGCATTATCTGGCCATGGCCACGTTGGGCCTGGGCATCGTGGTGGTGATTCTGTTTCGGGAGAATTTCGGCATCAGCGCCCGCGTCCTCAGCCTCACCGGCGGCTCCGACGGCATTCCCGGCATTCCCCGATTGCGCATCGGCGATTATGAGCTCTGGCCCGTCACGCGGTATTACTTCCTGGTGTGGGGCGTGGCTCTGGCGTCCATCGTGCTGGCGTTGAACATCGTCAACTCGCGGGTGGGCCGGGCGCTGCGGGCCATTCATAGCAGCGATCTGGCGGCCGAGGTCATCGGCGTGGACACGGGCGTGTTCAAAACCCGGGTGTTCGCGCTCAGCGCGGTGATGGGCTCCCTGGCGGGAAGCCTCTACGCCCACTTTCAGGCCGCGGTCTCGCCGCCCACCTTCGGGTTTGTGGCGTCGTTGGAGCTGGTGATCATGGCGGCCATGGGCGGCATGGCCAGCGTGTGGGGCGCGCCCTTTGGCGTGGCCGCATTCTTCCTTATTCGCGAACTGTTGCGGGCGCGCATGCACCGTTTGGTGGGGGGCGGCGGGGAGTACGAAGTGATTGCCTTCGGCCTCATCCTGATCTTGCTCATGATTTTCGCTCCCGATGGCGTCGTGGTCGGCGCCCGCCGTCTCTTGAAGCGCCTGCTGCATCCTAAAACCGCCGCCCAGGAAGTGAATGCCTCATGAACGACCAACTGCCCCTGCTGGAATTGGATCGGGTCACCAAGACCTTCGCCGGCATCACCGCGCTGCATCAGGTCTCTTGTCGGGTGTGGCCGGGCCAGATCAAGGCCATCATCGGCCCCAACGGCGCGGGCAAGACCACCTTGTACAACCTCATCACCGGCTTGTATGAGGTGACCGAGGGCGATATTCGGTTTCAGGGACGGAGCATCTTGGGCCTGAAGCCTTTTGAGATCGCCAATCTCGGCATCACCCGCACTTTTCAAAACATCAAGCTCTTCGACCACATGACTGTGCTGGAGCATGTGCTGGTGGGCCAGCATCACCGCCTGCACACCGGCTTTCTGGCCGCGGCCCTGCGGCTGCCCTCTTCCCGCCGCGAGGAAAAGGAGGCGGTGGCCCGCGGCATGGCGCTGCTGGAGATGGTGGGTCTGGCCCACCGGGCTGATGACATCGCCACCGACCTGCCCTACGGCTTGCAACGCAAGCTGGAGATCGTGCGGGCCCTGGCCAGCCAGCCCAAGCTGCTGCTGCTGGATGAACCGGCCGCGGGCCTCAACGCCACCGAAGGCCGCGAGCTGGTGGAGCTGATCCGTCGCATCCGCGACGAAGGCGTCACCGTCATGCTGGTGGAGCATGACATGGAGCTGGTCATGGATCTGGCGGACGAAGTCCTGGTTTTGGATTATGGCGAAGTCATCGCCGATGATCGGCCCTCCGCGGTCCAGAACGATGAACGGGTGATCGCCGCCTATCTGGGCGTGGATTAAAAGCAGACGCCACGGGCTGCCACCCGTCGATAGCGATGAAAATGGGTGCGTATTCCGTACTGCGTAATGCGTATCGCCCATCAGTTTAACGCAATACGAAATACGCAATACGTCCCTCGTTGACTCGGCCAACGTTATTGCCAAAGCCTTTTCGCAAGCAACGCCAATGTTTATTTTCAGAACAGGACCATCCCCATGCTGCTGCAAATCGAATCCATCAACACCTACTACGGGCGTATTCAAGCGCTGAAAGATGTGTCTCTGCATGTGAATCAGGGCGAGATCGTGGCCCTGGTGGGCGCGAACGGCGCCGGCAAGACCACGCTGCTTCACACCATCAGCGGCCTGTTGCAGGCCCGCACCGGCCGCATTCTGTTCGATGGTCAGGAGATCACCCGAGCCCGGGCCGCGCAGATCGTGCGGGCGGGCATCAGCCATGTGCCCGAACGCCGTCAGGTTTTTGGCGCGCTCTCGGTTTACGATAATCTGCTCCTGGGGGCCTACCAGCGCTATCGCCGCGATGGACGCAAGGCCGTCCAGAAGGATATCGAGTCGGTGTTCGAGCTCTTCCCGCGTCTCAGGGAGCGGCGTAAGCAAATGGCGGGCACCCTCAGCGGTGGCGAACAGCAGATGCTGGCCATCGGCCGAGGGCTCATGGCCCGTCCCAAGCTGCTGCTGTTGGATGAACCCTCCCTCGGCCTGGCACCGCTCATCGTCAAAGACCTGTTCGCGCTCATCGCCTCGCTGCGCGACCGCGGCCAGACCGTGCTTCTGGTGGAACAAAACGCCCGCTCGGCCCTCAAGCTCTCGGACCGGGCCTATGTGCTGGAAACCGGACGCGTGGTGCTGGATGGCCCCGCCAGCGAGCTGCTGGAGGACCCGCGCGTGCAGGCGGCTTATCTGGGCGGGCATGCCGTGGTCGCTTAGATGCTGCTTCGTAAATAAACGTTGGCGTCGTTGGCGGAGACCTTCTCAGAGGCAGC
>CAZDCN010000069.1:0-8216 GCA_964503945.1 uncultured Caldilineales bacterium | reverse complement strand
TGGGCGAGAAGCTCTTCCAGCTCAAGCGCCTCATCAACAACCGCTTCGGCGTCACGCGCAAAGACGACACCCTGCCCAAACGCCTCCTCAAAGACGCCAAACCGGATGGCAGCGCCGGCGGCAACCTGCCCGACCTCGACCTGATGCTGCCCGTCTACTATGAGCTGCGCGGTTGGGACGAGCAAGGCCGCCCCACGCCCGAGCGGTTGCAGGTCCTGGGATTGCTTTGAAAACAAAATGGTAGGACGCAGATAACGCTGATGGAACGCTGATAAACGCAGATGGAAAATTCAAAAAAATGATCTGCGCAGATCGGCGTTGCGAAGCATCTGCGATATCCGCGTTCCCTTTTTCAGTGGCATCCGCAAGCCCCACCCCGCGCCGGCCGCTGAATCCCTCAACCTGATGATTGCAAAAAATCTACTCGCCCCACTCCTGCTGCTGGGATGGATGCTGGCGGCGGGGTGGAGTGCGGCGCTTGGGGCAGCCGCGGGCGCATTGCCGCGGCCCCGGCTCGTGCTGGTCGGCGCGCTGCCCGGCGACGCCCGGCATCTGGCCCGCCAGGGGGACCGCATCTACATTGCGGGCCAAGGCGCGGGCCCGGCGGATGCCCATCGACTGACCATCGCATCGGCGAGCGACCCGAATGCGCTGCGCGTGCTGGGCGTGTATGAAACGCCCCGTCCCTTGGAGGCCGTGGCCGTGGCGGAGGCACACGCGTACCTGGCCAATGGCTACCAGGGATTGATCATCCTGGACATCTCCGAACCCGCCCGGATTACGGAGGTCGGGCGGACGCAGGAAGTGGCATACGCCGCGGACGTGGCGGTCGCGGGGACGCTGGCCTATGTGCTGGAGGGCGACGGCGCGTTGCGCGTGTTCGACGTCTCGAATCCGGGCCAGCCCCGACAGTTAGGCGTGTCGGGTGTAGAGGAATATGAGGGCCGAGCCGTGGCGGTGGCGGATGGATACGCATACATCGCCAGCGGCGGGCGGGGCGTGCGGGTGGTGGATGTCTCCGATCCGACGCGGCCTGTGACCGCAGGCTATTACGACCCGCCCGGGCCTTATCATGCCAGGGATGTGGTGGCGGCCGGACAAGTCCTTTTCCTGGCGGATAAGAGCATCCTCGATCTCACGGGCAGCGTGCGGGCGCTGGACATCTCCAATCCGCGGGCTCCGCTGGAGATCGGCGCGCATCCTGTGGATGAGCCCGCCCTGGGCGTGGCCTATGACCAGGGCTTTGTGTTCCTGGCCCATGAGACGGGCGGCGTCTCGGTCTTCGACGCCTCGGACCCAACCGCGCTCCGTTTCGTGGCGGCGTACAACACGCCGGGCCAGGCCGTCGATGTGTGGGCTAATGACGGCAGCGTCCTCGTCGCCGATGGAGAAGGCGGCCTGCTGCTTTTTCATTTCCTCCAACCCGCCATCTTTCTCCCCAGCGTGCAACCGGCTCCGAGGGCGTTGGACGCGGGCGGGCGATCTTTGATACAATAATTCCATGGACGCGAAGCTTCCCAATGCACTCAACCCCACCGTTTCCCGACGCTGGCTTTTCCTCCTGGCGGGGATCATGTGGACCGGCGTGGGCGTGATGTTACTGGCTCGGGCCTGGATCTGGCTTTCGGCCCTGCCCCTGAGCTGGGAGATCGGCCTGATCCTGGTCAGTGCGGTCATCGCCGTCCTGTTCTACAAATTCATGTTCACGAAAACCGTGAATAAAAACATCCGCCGCGTGTGCGGTCTGCCCGATCCGGTGTGCTTGTTTGCGTTCAACTCGCCCAAGGGCTACATCCTCATCGTGTTTATGATCACGCTGGGGATCATGCTGCGGCGGTCGGGCCTGGATACGCGCATTTTGGCTTTTGTTTACGCCAGCATGGGCGGCGCGTTGCTCCTGGCCAGCCTCCACTTCTACGGTCAATTTCACCGCGTCGCCGTTCAAAAACAACCTTGCTCTGAATGATTCACGCATTGGGTCCCAGGAGATTTCCACATGCGCCAATTGCCGGTCAAAATAGGATGGGTGATCCTTGCTTCCTCACTTTTGTTGTTGGGACTGACGGGATGCGGAAAGAGTGAGGCCTCCGCGGAGCGCACTCCCGTCGTCGTGCAAATCACCGCCACAACGAGCCCCCCAACATCCACAGCCCCGGCTTCCCCTCGACCTACCATCGATCCCCATATCACGTCCGAGCCCCCGAACATCTTTCAGAGCAAAAAGCTGCTGCGGGGAGCAAAACCGGTCGCCTACATCGACGACACCTGCGAATATCTGCGCATGCGCTGGGACCCGGCCAACGCCGCGCCCGGAACCATCATCGTGCCCATCATGTATCATCGGGTGAAGGAGAAACCGGGCGAACGCGGGGTGAACCGGGCCTATTTCAAGCAAACCATGCGCAAGGCTCACGAACTGGGCTTTCAGACCATTACAGCGGAACAAGCGGCTGACTTCCTCGAACACAACGCCAAAATCCCGCCTCGGTCGCTGATGCTGTTTGTGGATGATCGTCGCGTGCCCGTCATCAACAAACACTTCATGCCTTTCCTGAAAAAATATGACTGGGTGGTTATCTCCTCGTGGATCATTGCCAACACCGATGAGCGCCCCGGCCTGTGGGAGCGCATCGAAGCGGCATACAAGACGGGCCATGTCGATGTGCAATCCCACGGCCTGCGTCATCTGTACATGATTCCAGGCACGCCCAAGAAAAAGATCCGAGAGGAGCTGTACGGGCCTTTTCCCTACTTCGAAGAGCATTTCGGCTACAAACCGGTGGCCTTCATCTGGCCCGGGGGCAACTACACCCCCTACGCGGTGAAGGTGGCTCGCGAAGCGGGCTATCGCATCGGGTTCAGCATCTTCCCCAACGGCCCGGTCATGTTCAACTGGATTCCTCTGCAAAAGGCGGAGCGCCAGGTCGGCGATCCGCTGCTTTTGCTTCCTCGCTATCATGCGAATTCGGTGAAGGAGCAATTGCCCATTGCCGTAGAGATGGGCGAACAGGCCCGGGCCCAGGCCCTGGCCCACTATCCCCAGGAAGCGGCCTGGTATCGGGAACACTGCGGAGGAGAGTTGCCACGACCATAAAATCCGGGGGTTGAAATCATTGGCGCCGAGGACAATTTTCTGCTTGCCCTATGAGAAGACGATGGTAGACGATAAGGGAATTTGACAAATCGTCTACCATCCACTTTTAAATCTGTAGTTTTTATGCTACAATCCAATCGATGGACGATTCCCTCTATTCGCTGGAAGAATATGTCACCGAAGAGGGAAGGATTCCCTTTCGCGAGTGACTCCATGCACTGCGAGACGCTCGCGCTCGGGCCAAAATCCGCGCTCGCTTGAATCGCGGGCGGCTCGGCAATTTTGGAGACGCCAAACCTGTTGGCGGGGGCGTTTTCGAACTTCGCATCCCTTACGGACCTGGATATCGCGTTTATTTCGCCCACACAGGCCAACGGATCGTACTGCTACTCTGTGGGGGCGACAAATCCTCGCAGAAGCGCGACATCGCCAAAGCCAAAGCCTATCTGAACGACTATAAGCGGAGAACCATATGACAAAAGGGACGACAAAAGCTTCGGTCAGTTATGAAGAAGGCCTGTTGCACGACCTGACAGATCCCGAGGAAGCCGCAGCTTACCTAAACGCCGCCTTGGAGGAGGGCACCCAGGAAATCTTCCTTTTGGCGTTACGGGATGTCGCCAACGCCCGCGGATTGACCCAACTTGCGCGAGAAACCTCGCTGAATCGAGAAAACCTGTATCGCATGCTTTCTGAAAAGGGCAATCCCCGGCTCTTCAGCCTGACAACGCTTCTCGACGCCATGGGCTTGCAGATCGCGGTCAAGCCTAAACGCGCTGCATAACTTGCTAGGCTTTCCTGGAAATAACGTTGAACCATAGAGACATGGCGGTCTTTAGATTCACGGAACAACCTCCGAATCTCCTACATTCTTCTCCTCCGTGCTCTCTGCGCCTCTGTGGTGAAACTTTATGTTTAGTTAACGGGTTCGCTGACTTATTTCCGAAAATGCCTACTGCCGAACTTCCTCCACCGCCAACCAGGCCCGGCCCCAGTCGTCGGTCAGCCAGCGCCCGACCACGATGACCGGCTCCCACAAGGGCGGCGGGGGCGCGTCCTCGTCCTCGGGGATGGCCAGCAGGTAGGTCTTTTCATCCGCCAGAAAATAGCCGCCGTCGCCCGTCCAGCCGGGCAGGCGCACGCAGGCCGCGGCCAGGCGCTTGCCCCGCCGGTGGGGAAATTCCCCCAGCCGCACCAGGCCCGGCGGCAGGGTGGAACGCACCAGGTCCAGGGGGTGCAGGCTCATGGGCATGCCCAGAATGTGCGTCTCCCAGGCCAGACGCTGGGCCGGGGTCTCGGGCTCCACGTCGGGAATGAAGAAATCGAACGTAAGCTGGGTCGCCGCGGTTTTGCCCCGGGGCAGTTGGGCCAGCAACGCGTTGCGGTGCTCGCCCAGGCCGTCCAGCGCGCCGCAGCGGATGAGGTTTTCGATCTCGCGGCGCTGCAACGCCACGCGCGCGAGCAAATCCCGCAACGACGCGTAGGGGCGGTGGGCGATGATGGCCTCGATGGCCGTGCGGCGCAGGTCGCGCACCGCGGCCAGGCCCATCCACAACACAGGGCGTCCTCTCTCGAAGGCCAGGGTGAAGCGCGCCTGACTGTGGTTGATGTGGGGCTGGCGCACGGGGACGCCCAGGCGTCGGGCTTCGGCCATGTAGACCGCGGGGTGATGGAAGCCGCCCTGTTCGGCCAGCCGCGCGGCCATGAACGCCGCGGGCCAATGGGCCTTCACGTAGGCGGAGCGATAGCTCACGTCCGCGTACGCGGTGGCGTGGCCCTGGTTGAAGCCGTATCCGGCGAAGGCCCGCACCTGCTCCCACAGGGTTTCGGCCTGACGCCGGCTGAAGCCGGGCCCTTCGGGGGGCGGACGCTGGCATCCGGCGATGAAGGCTTCCTGCAAGGCCAGCATCTCCTCGGGCCGGAATTTGCTCATGCCCCGGCGCAGGTGGTTTGCATCCTCCCAGCTCAGGCCCGCGATCTCCGTGGCCACCCGCAAAATCTGTTCCTGATAAATGAGCACGCCCTTGGTGCGCCCCAAGATCGGCTCCAGCGCCGGATGCAGGTAGCGCACTGGCTCTTCGCCCCGATAGCGCTTCACAAAGGCCGCGGCCATGCCCCCCGTGGCCGGGCCCGGTTTGAACAGGGCGTTGGCGATGGCCAGATCGGCCACCCCGCGGGCCCGCAGCTTGCGCAGGGTGCGCTGCGCGCCCGCGGATTCGCACTGAAACACGCCCACCGTCTCCCCCCGGCTGAGGATGTCGCCCGTCTTGGCGTCGTCGGGCGGGATAGCCTCCAGCCGGAAGTCGGGGTCGAAATGACGCCGCACCAGCCCCGCGGCTGCGTCCAGCACCGACAGCGCCCGCACGCCCAGCAGGTCGATCTTGGTCAGGCCGATCTGCTCTGCGTCCTTGTGGTCGTATTGCAGGATGAGGAAATCCTTAGGCGACCATTGCACGGGCGCGAAATCGGGCAGGGGCGCGGGGGTGATGACCGTGCCGCCGGGATGGACGCTGAGATGGTGGGGCTGTCCCACGATGTCGTGGGCCATCAACAACGCGGCGCGGGCCCGCTCCCGCTGGGGCAGGTCATCCAGGTCGGCGCTGGCCGCGATCTCGGCCAGGGTGCGGCGCTTGCGGCGGCTGCCGGGATGAAAGCTGCGGGGCAACAGGCGGATGATCCGGGCGATGGCGCTTTCTTCCAGGCCCAGGGCTTTGGCCGTCTCGCGAAATGCGGAGCGGGGCCGCATGAGGCTGACGGTGCAGACCAGGGCCACCCGATCCTCGCCGTAGGTTCGGCGCACGTAGTCCAACACTTCGTCCCGGCGGCGGCTGTCGAAATCGAGGTCGATGTCGGGTTGATCCTGGCGGGCGGGATTAAGAAAGCGCTCGAACAGCAGGTCGTGGGCGATGGGGTC
Organism: uncultured Caldilineales bacterium; assembly: GCA_964503945.1. GTDB lineage: Bacteria > Chloroflexota > Anaerolineae > J102 > J102 > M2005. Next base: position 2,208 of record CAZDCN010000069.1, on the reverse strand, counting down.
CACGGTGGTGATGCCGATGACGTAGGCGACCAGGGAGTTGGCCACGCTGCCGCGGGTGCTGACCGCGATGCGCTGCTGGCGGGCGTAGCGCACGATGTCGGCCACCACCAGGAAGAGGGGCGCGTAACCGTGGCGGGCGATGGCGTCCAGCTCTTTTTGCAGACGCTGATGGATAGCTGCGTTCCTGTCCTCGCCATAACGCTGCTTCAGGCCCGCGCGGGCGGCCCGGGCCAGCAGTTCGTCGGGGGATGCGTCCTCGTTGGGAAAGATGGCGTCCAGCTTGGGCCAGATAGGGCGGCCATCGGGCAGCGCGGGCTGGCAACGGGCCGCGATGGCGTCGCTTTGGGCCAGAGCTTCGGGCCAGGCCGCGTAGCGACGGGCCAGCTCGTCGGGGCTCAGCCAGTGCAGGGCGACGGCCTCATCCCCCTCGTCGGGCAAAGCCCCGGCGGGAACCTCCTCCAGACGGATGTTGCGGGCGATGGCCGCAAGCAAGCGCAACCGGGGCCGCTCCTCGGGTTGCATGAGATAGACGGGATGCACGGCCACGGTGGGGACGCCAAAACGCCCGGCCAGGTCGGTCATGCCATCCAGTACGGGCGCGTCCGCGTCCGTGTGCCATTCCAGGGCCAGATAGCCGTTTTCGTCGAAGATGCCCGCCAGCCGGGCCAAACGCCGGGCCGCGAGGCGGCGCCGCCCCAGCCGCCACAGACGCTCCAGCCAGCTTCGTCGCCCGCCGAAGATGGCGATGACGCCCTCGCGGTGGGCCTCCAGCATCTCCAGGGTGACGCCCCGACGAATGCGAGCTTCCCGGTCGGGGTGGCGCTGCAGGCTCGAACTGAGGCGGGAGAGGTTGCGATAGCCATCGGGGCCCGCGGCCAGCAGCACGATGAGGCCGGGGCTATGCGCGTCCGCATTGGGAAAGCCGGGCGGCGGGGTCAGATGCACCGTCATCCCCACGATAGGTTTGACGCCCGCGGCCTGACATGATTTTACAAAGCGCACTGCACCATAAAGTGCATTGTCATCGGTCAACGCCAGGTGGGTGAGACCGTCGGCCGCGGCCTGTCGGGCCAGGGCCTCCACCGAGGGCGTGGCCTCCAGCAGCGAAAAATGCGAGTGGACGTGAAGAGGCGTGGGCATGGGGGATTCAACCTTGAGGCGCGTCTGACGAAAAACGCCGGAGAGAGCTAGAAAACCGGAAATGCTGCGACGCAAAACGTGAGGCGTAAAACGTCATTTGCTTTTATGAAAAGGGAGCATCGCCAATCGTAGCGCCCTGATCATGTGAAAGTATCCCCAGGCTGCTCAAAAAATCCTGGCCCGCTTTGTCCAAATCATCGTCCAAAGCAAAAGTGAGGGTGCGCACGTGAATTTTCCCGATGTGGGCATCCAAAGGATGTTTTAGCGGCGCCGGATAAATGAGAATCGCTTCTGTACAGCCCAGTCCTTCAGCGTACGTGACCACCTGGAAGATATCTTCGTTCGCAGGTTCATCAGGAATCTTGTATTTCGTATCAAGGACCATAACTGGAATATCTGATCCCATATGACGAAGCACAAGATCGATTTGAAATTTCTGGCGACGATCCTCTCCAAAACGAAGCACCTCTTGCGATTGCACCCCCCATCCTTCTGGGAGATTCCTCTCCAGCCACGCTGCCACAAATCTCTCGAATAGCTGGGCCATATCCACCAGAAAGGGTGTAATCTGACGGTCGCCAGCCCGATGGCTGGGACCAGCATGTTCGAGAAAAAACCGACTGAGTGCGTGCAACGGCTGATAATCCTGGTTTAGACGATGATAGCGTCGATTTAAGCAATCTTGTGGTGAAAAAGAGTGGAGGGTGGTAAGGCCTTGCAGGCTACGAAAGGCCCGTCGCACCGTCGGCAACACGCGTTCAGAACAAACGCCGCTACGAGCGATGCGCCAGAGGGTGTAAGCGAGTATCTGATTATCCTCGATATCTGCGGTATGCTCCTCAAACCGGCAAGGCAACCGCACATCCCAAGGGCGGCGGAGGGCTTGATGTGTGTCGAGACGGCCTCGCAAGTAGAGAAGTTCCTCCTGTCGCGGGGCGTAAGCACGATAAAAACCCTGACGGGCGCGATTCAACACTCGTTTCGCAAAAATGTTTGCCAACTGCTCATAGATTTCCTCCAAGGCCTCAACATCAGTCAAACCATCAAGCAACTGAAAGCTTTGCAGAT
>CAZDCN010000068.1:0-8314 GCA_964503945.1 uncultured Caldilineales bacterium | reverse complement strand
GATGAAGCGCTGATCAACGCAGATGGAAGCAGAAAACAGAAAAATGATCTGCGCAGATCCGCGTTGCGAAGCATCCGCGTCATCTGCGTTCCCATTTTCATCTTTAGCGGCGCGCCACGTAAACAGCCCCCGGAAGCCAGAAAGCTGCCGGGGGCCATGGGTTGAAAAGAAACGCAGTGGGGCTACTGATTGAGCACCACGGGCAGCCACAAACCGCCGTTTTCGGCCGCAACCACGATGCGCGTATCAACGCCCTGGAAGCGATTGGGCGTGCCCGGACCGCCGTCCACGATGATGGTGACGCGGGTCTCGCCTACAGGCGCGTTGGGCACATCCAAGGACACTTGCATGATGCGCGGGGTGATGCCGTGATCGGGCGTCAGCCGCACCCAGGGCACATATTGCAAGACCCGCTCCGCGCCCTCAGCGTCGCGGAAAACCAATCCTTGATCGGTGCGATCAACCAATTCGAGATCGCCCGCGGCGTAACCGGGCGCAAAATCATCCCACCAATCGCCCGCGGGCACCACATACGCATACCAGGACATAGCGCCGCTGCCCGGAGCAGCTTGATCGATGGTCACCTCGGCCACGGGGGAGGGCTTGCCTTTGAAAGCCGCCATATACAGCTCGGTCGGCGTCACCACCATGCCCGTGGCCTCGATGTGCAAGGTGACGGGGATGGTGGCGGGGCTGCCAGCAACGGCGTTATCTGCAGTCACGGTGATGAGCGCGGTGTAGTCGCCCGGGGGCAGATTACGGGGCTCCAGGATCACCTCCACCGTGTCATCGGTGAAGCCCGAATACTTGCTCATCTTCAACCAGTCGCTGCCATCGCTGGTGGTCACCGTAATGCGATAGAACAACGCGCCGCTATCGCCCACATTGCGAATGGTGATGGGCTCAGCCTGCGGGATGACGCCGCCGAAATTCATGGAAAAGTCATAGCGATCTGGAGTCACTTCCAGCATGGGGCCTGTGGGGCGAATGGTGAGCCGCACGGTCACCACCTGCTCGCCATCTTCCACAGCGCCTGAAGGAGATGTGCCGGTGACGGTGATGTTGGCGTCATACGCGCCGGGCTCCATGGTGCTGACGACATCCTTCACGCGCACGGTGAAGGTGGCGGGCGCGGAAGCGTCAAACGGCGTCACCTCCAGCCAGTCGCCGCCATTGACGGTGCGGGCGTCCACATGCACATTCAAAAGGCCGCCGCCCGCGTTGGTCACCTGGAAGGTCTGGGCGGGGGGAGCGCTCTCCCCACGCGTCATCTCAAACCCCAACGACTTGGGCGACACCACCATCTTTGGGGGCTCGGTGGAGATGCCCGCGCCGTCGTAATTCCCTAATTGGATGACCACGGGTTTGCGCAGGCTCACCGATTGGTCATTGCTGTGATTGAAATTGACGTCGGGGGACCAGTAGATGCGATAGGAGCCCGATTGCGCCAGGACGATCTCGTCCTTGCCATCTCCGTCCACGTCTCCCAACTCGATCCGCTGCAAGTCGCGGCCCAGGGAAAGTTTCCATTCGGGCATGGCGTCGGTCCCCCAGTTGCGGCCCAGCAAGGACACGCCGCCCTCCACCTCGGGATCGCGAATCAAGAACACCTCATCATCGCCGCTGGCGTTGATGTCGCCCACGCCGATATCGAACCAATAGGGATAGTATCTGCCGCCGCCATCAGGCGCGTCAGCAAGCTGGTAATTGTAATACTGCATGACCAGAAATGAGTTGAGCTGGCCCAGCACGCCGCTGCGGGTGAGGATGATCTCATCGATATCCCCATTGTTCAAATGGGTGTTGCCCGTCGCCAGATCGATCCAGGAGAAATTGTAAACCTGGTTGAAAAGGGTGATCCAGGGGCCATTGGGATCGTTAGGCGCGTATTTGCGAATCATGAGCCGCTTATCGCGGTTCTGCTGCGTGCCGTTGCGGATCATGATGAGCTCATCCCCTTCCAGACCGTCCACATCGCCCCCAACCATCCGGATCCAATCCACGCCGAAGGTTTCGTCGAAGACCAGCTGCCAGGAAGTGCCGTCTGCGTTGCCATCATAAATCTGAACGCTGTAAGGGCTGTTGTTGCGATTGTCGGTGCGCTGGACGAGGATTTCATCGCGGCCGCCATCGCCTGGCACGAAATCGCCCGCCGCAACGTAAATATATTGAAAACCGCCGGGGATCGTCTGGCTGAATTGGGGCAGCGTGCCGCCCGGATTAAAGGGAACCAGCAGGCGCACCGTCCCTCCTGCAATGGCGATGATCTCATCGACGCCGTCGCCATTCACATCGATGGTCGCCATGTCGGTGTAGCCGCCCGTGGGGGAACGCCAGGTGAAAGGCGAGCCGCCGGCCGGCGTGACCGGATCCACAATGTTGATGTAGCCGGCCGCATCAATATAGGCCAGTTCATCATCCGAAATCGAGCCCTGAGCGGTGGCTGTCGTTCCGCCGTCGTGGGCCAGCAAAACCATGCTGAAAGCGGCGACGAGCAGCAACAGGAAAGCAAACTTATAGCGAGTTCTCATGGGGATCGTTACTCCTTTGTTGAAGTGGTGTCATCGATTTGGGTGGCGCAGACCTCTTCGCCGCAGAGGCCGCCCACGATTCACACCCCGCCCTCATCGAAGCAAGAGGCGATCGCGAGCCTGGAGATCGGACGAGATGGCGAGAGGGCGTGTTGGCGCGAAAAAGCATTATAGCATCAACATCCCCGGTTGGATGAATTGGGTGCGTGGGCTAATTCCGAAGCAAAATCTTCAGACTCTCGCGCTGGCGAACGCGCTTGAAAGCCTCCAGCGCCTGATCCAGAGGATAGATGGCGGTGATCAGCGGGCGGGGATCGATGCGGCCCTGGGCGAGAGCCTGGATAGCCCGGGGGAAGGGTCCGCAGCGAGAGCCGATGATGCGCAGCTCATTGACGACCACCGGGCTGAAATCCAATTGGGAGGGGAGGGCGCTGGTGGTTTTCAGGATCAACGCGCCGCGGGGGCGCAGCGCGGCGAAAAGCTGAGCGATGGCCTGGGCGTTTCCGGTGGCGTCCACCGCGATATCGAATTCCTGGCCGGCAGGCGGCGCCGTCGCCACCTCGATGCCGGCTTCGGCGGCGAGAGCCAGTTTATGATTATGACGCCCGACCAGCAACGGATGATACCCTTCCGACTGGAACACCCGCGCGATGAGCTGCCCCAAACGGCCATCTCCCAAGATGATGACGCGCTCCCCGACATCGGCTGGAACGTCCCGCAGCGCGGCGTAGGCCGCGGCCAGCGGCTCCACGAACACCGCCATCTCATCGGGAACTTCGTCCGGGACGGGGTGGAGCAGTTCGACGGGGCTGAGGATATACTCGGCGAACGCGCCATCCCAGCCGATGATGCCCAGCACCCGGCGGCGTTGGCAGTGCGTTAACAGCCCCCGGCGGCAATGATCGCACTCCCCGCAATAAGTGTTGATCTCCCCTACAACCCTGCGCCCGATCCACGCCTCATTTCCGGGCGCTTCCACCACCTCCGCCACATATTCATGGCCCAGGACGCCTTCAAAGCCCCCCTTGTAGCCCGCGGTCAGGGCCAGATCGGTGCCGCAGATCCCCGCGAGACGCATCCGCAGCAGGGCCTCGCCCGGCCCCGGCCGGGGTCGGGGATAATCGCGCTGGAGAGAAAGTCGGCCTTCTTTGAGGACAAGGGCGAGCATTGGAGAAAGCGCAAGGCCAAAGGAGCGGGAAAGGAAAGACCGGGCTAAAACTGCGCCCGGTCATGGTCACATCAAGGGGGAATCAGACGGATGCTTTTTTGGGCTTGGCCTTCTTTTTACCGCCAAACCAGCCGAAAATGCCCTCGCGATGCTGCCAGGAAACGAGCAAAGGCGTGGCGATAAAGATGGAAGAGTAAGTGCCGCTGAGCATGCCGATGAACATGGTGGCGATGAATTGTCGAATGGTGACGCCGCCGAAGAGCAACAACGCGATCATGACGAACATGGCGTTGATCTGCGTGGCGATGGACCGCTGCATGGTCTCCAGCAGAGAGCGGTTGGCGATGACGTCGAAGGGCTCGCCCTTGCGACGGCGGCTGTTTTCGCGAATGCGGTCAAACACGACGATGGTGTCCTGCACCGAGAAGCCGATGACGGTGAGCAGAGCCGTCAAGAAAAGCGCGTCCACCTCCCAGCCTGCGATGAAGCCCATGAGGGAGAAGAAAGCGGAAGCCACCAGCACATCGTGAATCATGGCGATGATGGCTGAAACGCCATATCGCACGGGATGATCCACCTGCCGGAAGGCCCAAATGATGAACCCGAGAATCACCAGGGAGGCCATGAACACGGCGATAAAGGCCGTTCGGGTCACCTCCTTGCCCACGGTGGGCCCTACGGCGCGGAACTGGAGTTCTTCGGGCTTCTCGCCAAACGTGGATTCCATCGCGGAGAGAAGCTGCTGTTTCTCCTCGGGCGTCAGGGGCTTGGTGCGGATTACCAGCGTGTTCTCATTGCCGATGGTGTGCACATTGGCGTCATTGATGCCCTGGGACTGGAAAAAGGAGACCATTTCGCCCGGAGCAATCGGCTCTTGGAACCGGAGCTCCCACAGCGAGCCGCCCGTAAAGTCGATGGCCAGACGGAAGGGCGTGCCAATGGTGAGCATGGAATAGAGCATGATCAGCAATCCGGGGATGATGATCAGCGTGGAGAAAATATAGTACCAGCGGCGGTGCTTGATAATGTCGTACATATCAGTATCCAGAAATCAGAGATTCGTTGGGCGGGTGTGGCTGGAGGTTCGGGCTCAGATGCTGAACCAGGAGAGTTTGGACTTGAGAGGCTCAGCAAAGTATTGGATCATGAACCGCATGAAGGTGCGGGTGGCGAAGACCGCGGTGAACATGGAAATGAGCACGCCGATGATCAATGTAATTGCGAACCCTTTGACCATGGAAGCGCCGAAGTTGGAGCCGAAGTAAAGCAGGATGAGGCCGGTGAGGATGGTGGAGAGGTTGGAGTCCAGGATGGAGGTCCACGCCCGGGAGAAGCCCGCCTCCACCGCGCTGGGCAGGGATCGGCCTGCGCGCAACTCCTCGCGCATGCGCTCGAAGATGAGGATGTTCGCGTCCACCGCGGTGCCTGTGGTGAGCAGGAAACCGGCGATGCCGGGCAGCGTCAGCACCACAGGGATGACCTTGTAAAGGGCCATATTGAAAGCCACGAAACTGAGCAGGGCCAGGTCGGCAATGAAGCCGGGCAGGCGATAATAGGCCAGCATGAAAAGGAGCACGACAATGACGCCGATGGTCCCGGCCAGCAGGCTGCGACGCACGGAATCTTCACCCAAGGAAGGGCCAACCGTGCGCACGTCCACCACCTTCAACGGCACGGGCAGCGCGCCGTATTTCATCTGAATGGCCAGGTTCTGCGCCTCTTCCACGGTAAAATCCCCCTCGATGATGCCGGCGTCGGTGATCTGGGCCCGAATGACCGGAGCGGAGAGGATGGTCTTGTCCATGACGATGGCCAGATATTTGCCGATGTTCTCGCCCGAATACTTCCCGAAGATCTCCGAGCCTTCCTTGGTCAACTCAAAGGCAATGTAGGGCTTCTGGGTGTTGGGGTCACGACGCACGTCCACATTCTTCAGCTTGTCGCCCGTCATGATGGTCTCATAGACTTGGTCGTTGACGGGATTGGGCGCGGGCCCCAGGGTGGTGTTGATCTGCGAACCCGCGGGCAGGGGGGTGTCGCCCAGGTCCACAAATTCCAGTTGACCTGTGCCCCGCAGGGTTTCGATGGCCGCGTCCGGGTCTTCCACGCCGGGCAGAGCGACGATGATGCGGTCCTTGCCCGTTTGCACCAGCGATTCGTTGACGCCCAGGCCGTTGACGCGGCGTTCGATGATGGCCCGGGCCCGGTCCAGGTCCTCCTCTGTGGCCGTCTGCCCTTCGGGCAGGTCGGGTTGAAGCTGGATCTGAGTGCCGCCCTGCAAGTCCAGGCCCAAACGCAGCGTCAGCGCGTTGGGATCGTCCTTTTGGTGAGGCGCAACCAGGCTCTTGAACCAATCGGGATGATCGATAGGCAGCGCGATATAAGTCGCCAGGGCAACCAGCAGAAGGATAATAACGAGGATGATGTTGTTACGTGACTGCATAGCGATTCCTTATCGTACAGAGGATAAACGCCCCCACGGGGCGCGGCAATGATCTACCACACAAAACCCATTGATTATAGGGCTGGCGGCGGAAGGTGTCAAATATGCAACCCCATTTTCTTCAAACAAGCCACTGCTTGCGCGGCCACCTGTTGGGGCGTCAGTCCATCGGTGAGGATGTAGCAATCGGCGTGGGCGCGGGCGTGAGCCAGCCGCCGACGCTCTTCTAACAGATAGTCGTCGGTCAGATCCAAGCCGGGATACCGCCGCCGCACCTCGTCGCCACTGGCGTCCAGATAGATGAGCGCGTCGGGAACCCGCTTCCAGCGCCACAGGTCGGGCACGCCCGAATGTTCCTGGGATATCTGTCTGGCCCGATAGCCGCGAGCGTTGAGATAACGGGCCAGGGTGCTCTTGCCGCTGCCGCACACGCCCACGATGTGGATAACCGGGCTCCGAATCACGAGCTTCCCTTATCCTCCGATGAGAGTGCGCGGAGATGCCAAAACCCGAAAAGCGCGATATCGAGGGTCCCCAGGCCGAAAAGCTGCTCCCAAAGCCCCGCACGCCTGTCCACTTCCTCGCGAAATGCCTTTTCGCGGGCGCCGCGACGCATCCAACCCCAGAGCAGCAGGGAGAAGAAGACCAGCGGGATCCTGGTCCAGACCGCGGCGGGGTTGGGATGAAAGATCGCGGGCAGGAGATAGACGTCGATGGGCAGGCCAATGGTCAAGGAAAGCCACATCCAATGTTTGCGCAATGCATAGGCGGGCAGGGAAAGGCGCCAGGCGAAAAGGAGAGGCAACGCCAGCAAATAGCCCCAGCCCAGGATCAGGGTCGCCCAGGCCAACGTAAGATGGATGGACTGGGGGCGCTGCCGGGCCATCACGTAGAAAATGTAGCTCAGCAGGAAAAACAACGCCACCACCAGCAATGCGGCAAAACGGAAGCGATGAGAGAACTGCTGGATGCTGCGCAGTCGTCGATGTTCCGCATTCGCCCTCTGTCTTTCCAGCTTGCTGGCGAGATCATCCAGGTTGGGATCAGGGCTCACGGCTCCCTCCAGGCCTGGTGTATGCGAGGAGGAATAGGCAGCGTCATGCTCATCCGCCGCACATTATCCATGGCGATGGCGTCGATATGCATGGCCACCACGGTCAGATCATCGGATGGACGGCCTTGCTCCCGTTGCAGAGCGTGAGCCAACAATTCATCGGCGTAGGCCCGGGCGCTCAGGGTGGGGGGAAAATTGCGCAACAGGCCCAGCACATCCAGACTCTCCCCATGCCGCTGTCCCGCGGTCCAAACGCCGTCGCTGAACGCGACCACGCTCAGGCCCGGCCGCAGGGGCAACTCCATGATCTGCGGACGGGTGCGCTTATAAATGCCAATGGCCTCGGCCGGCGCGTCCAGGGCGCGCCACTGGCCCGATTCCATCACCAGCACGGGCGTCCGAGTGTTCCGAGAAATCACCACGGTGCCGGTGTCCATATCCGCGGAGAGGATGATCATCTCGGCGCTGACCTTGCCCCCGCGGTGGGTGCGGAGATAGTCGTGAGCCGCGCGGGCGGCCGCGCCATCCCGCACGCCCTCGGCCAGCAGAGCGATGGCCTTGCGGGCCACGATGTTGCTGATGAGCTTGGCCGAACGTCCGCTGCGCTGGCCATCCACCAACACCACCGAGACGCCGCCATGGGGACGTTCGACCACCTCGACCGTATCCCCGGATTCGCTCATGGCGTATTTTTCGATCTTGGCGACAGCGAGTTGGATTTCCATACGCGATTCGGGTTGAAGTTGATTGTTTTTCCTTCCCTCGGCTCAACGTTGAACCGTGATGGGGACTTGGATCACAAAGTCGGGATCGCTGACGGAGATGCCTTGCAGCCGCAGTCGGGCCGCGCCCGTGGCTCCGGCGGGGATGGTGAAGCGCACCACCGGCGTGGTGGAGCCGCCGGGCGCGATATTGGGCGTGGTCTTGGCGAGCCCGCAGTCATTGCCATAACAGATGGTCACGCTCCACCCGGAAGGAAGCTGCACGTTCCTCAGGGAAAGGAGCAGGGCGTCGGTCACCGTGCCCCCATTGGTGAGGGTGACGCCCACATCGGGGCCGGGCCCGACATAATTGCTGGGCGAAGCGGACCAATCGACGATGAAGGGGGTGGGCGTAGG
>CAZDCN010000067.1:0-8325 GCA_964503945.1 uncultured Caldilineales bacterium | reverse complement strand
GGCAGGGCCAGCTCTGCTCCGATGAGAATATCCCGTTCGGTGATTTCCAGCCGCCCTTCGAACGCGGCGTTTGCTAAAGCGGTCTTGAGGATGACGATATCCGCGCGGTGACCGTCCACCTCGAAGGAGGCCGTGAGATTAGCAATGAGGTAGAGATCACGGTCGGTGTAATGCACCAAAGGCAGGCGCACTCGCGCCTGTTCAATCTCTGTGGAAAGGCGTTCCTCTTCTTCCCTCCATTGTGCATAAAATCCCTCGGGGTCCTGATCGTACGCCAGACGGCGGCGTACGATCTCCACCCGGGAGCGGGCGTCAGGGATGCCCTCGATGTCCACAGCGTGGGCGAAGCGATCCAGCAACTGGGGCCGCAGGTCTCCTTCTTCCGGATTCATGGTGCCCACCAAAATGAATCGGGCGGGATGCTGGAAACTGATGCCTTCTCGTTCGACCACATTTACGCCCATGGCTGCGGAGTCTAGCAGCAGATCCACTACGTGGTCGTCCAGCAGATTAATTTCATCGACATAAAGCATGCCGCGATTGGCAGCAGCCAGCACGCCCGGCTCGAAATGTCGCTCTCCCTTTTTTATGGCTTGCTCAATATCCAGCGTTCCCACCACGCGGTCCTCGGTAGCGCTCACGGGCAAGTCCACGAAGCTGATCCTGCGGCGAGTGATGGGCAGACGGCCTTCTTGGGCCAGGCGTTCCTGGCATTCGGTGCACAAAAAAGCGGGCTGGTTGGGATCGCAGCCGAAACGGCAGCCATCAACAACTTCGATTTCGGGAAGGAGAGCGGCCAGCCCACGGGCGGTGGTGGATTTGGCGGTGCCCCGTTCCCCGCGAATAAGCACGCCGCCGATCTGAGGATCGATGGCGTTGAGGATAAGGGAGCGCTTCATGCGCTCCTGGCCGACGATGGCGGTGAAGGGATAGACTCGGTGCATGGGATGGCTAAAGGCAATAGTTGTGTGTGGGAAAGGATGGCGTTGGGGAAATTATAAGGCAAAAAGGACGTGGGTTGAAAATCCACCGCGCATTTCTTGCAGATGGGCGCAGGGGATCACCTTCACCTGTGCCATGAGATGTGCGCCGTCTTCACTTTTCGCGAATGTGATGAACTTGCCAACGATACCGCCCCGTTTTTTAGGAAGCGATGTCATAAATTTCTGATGGCCTTACTCCTCGATGGGCGGTTTCACCTGCAACCAGCGTTCGTCGATGCGCTGGAAGAACCACAATGCCAGCGTGAGGAGCATTAGCAATTCTGCCAGACCAGCCACCATCCACCATCCGAACAGCCATGTTGCGGCCATGCCGATAACGAAGAAGGCCAGCATCAGCGCCAGGGCTCCCTCAGACCCCTGCTGCGGATCGCGAGTGCGATAACGGATGGCAAAGCCCGCGCCCATCCCAGCAACGGCAATCAAGCTGCCCAGGATGAGGATGTGAATGCCGTTCAGGTGGGGAATGTTCACCACCCAGATGCCGCAACTCCCCTCCAACGCCGGCAGGGGATAGGCGCTACCCACATAGACGCTGGACATAATGAAACGCCTGCCATAAACCCCTGCATCGGGTGAGAGCTCCCGGGTGAGGGTTTTGCGCTCGCCTGGTTGAAAAGTGACGCCCTCGCGCTCCTGCTCCACCAGCAAAATGTGGCGTTGGGCCACTCGCCAACGCACCAGACGGGTGATTGGGCGATCGAGGGGATTATTCAAAGTTACATGCTCAAAGGCAGGCTCGTCAGGGGTGATCACCAGGGAGCAACGCAGTCCGGAGAGGTTCTCGCCCACCGTTCCCGTATCGAACAGACTGGCTTCGAGCCCGGCCCAGGCGATGCCGCCCATGAGCCAGGCGCCTGCCAGAAAGCCGATAAGAAAGAGGAGGCCGCCCCAACGGCGTTGGGATCGAGCGCGTTTATTCATATTCCTATTTTAACATATCTGGCTAGCTCTCACGCCATGCTAAAAACTTGGCTCGGTGGTTCGCTCCCAGGATGTCGAAACGCCAATGGCGCAGAAATCCAGGGCGGAGGGTAGCGACACAAAGGCGAGGATGAGGGGGCGATGATGGCATCAGTTCCTTTTACGCTCTGTTACGCCTGTTCCTGCGCCAACGTCACACCTGCGGATGCAGCCGGGGTGTCGATGGTTTGGAATTGGCTCATGTAAAGGTCATAGTAGAAACCCTTTCGGGCCAGCAACTCATCGTGGGTTCCTCGTTCGATGATTTCGCCTTGGTTCAAGACCAGCACTTGATCGGCGTTGCGAATGGTGCTGAGCCGGTGCGCCACCACAAAGGTGGTGCGGTCCTGCATCAGCCCCTCCAGCGCAGCCTGGATCTGCCGTTCGGTGCGGGTGTCCACACTGCTGGTGGCCTCATCCAGGATGAGGATGCGAGGTTCGGCCAGAATCGCCCGCGCAATGGCGATGAGTTGGCGTTGTCCCTGGCTCAAGCCAGCACCCCGCTCACCCAACACCGTCTCATATCCCTTGGGCAGACGTTGGATGAAGTCGTGAGCCCGGGCCAATTTCGCGGCTTCGACGACTTCCTCGTCGCTGGCGTCGGGGCGGCCAAAACGGATATTCTCCATGACCGTGTCGCTGAAGAGGAAGGTGTCTTGTAATACAATGCCGATCTGCTTACGCAGACTGGCCAGGGTCACATCTCTCACGTCCATGCCGTCGATACGCACCGCGCCCTGGCTCACATCGTAGAAGCGAGGGATAAGGCTGATGATGGTGGTCTTGCCCGCGCCTGTGGGGCCCACCAGGGCCACGGTCTCGCCCGGACGGGCGTGCAGGCTCACATCCTTCAACACGGGCTCGCCGGGATTGTACTCCGCCCACACGTGGTCAAAGACCACATCCCCCTGGATGGGGGGCATCTCGATGGCGTTGGATTTCTCCACGATGTCGGTCTCCTCGTCCAGGAACTGGAAGATGCGTTCGGATCCAGCGATGGCGCTTTGCAAATTTGTCCAAAGCACTGCGATCTGGCGGATGGGCTGGTTGAAGCGCTGCACGTAGCCCAGGAAGGTGACGATGAGGCCCAGGGAGACCAACGTGCCGCCGATGGCCCGACCTTGCAGCAACAGGAGACCGCCCACTGCCACGACGATGGCGATGGCCACGTAGCCTAGGGCTTCCAGCACCGGCGCCAGGGCCGAGGTGTAGGTCACGGCCTTGATATTGGCATCCCGGTTGGCCGCGTTGCTTTCGCGAAAGGCTTCAATGTTTACGTCTTCCCGGCTAAATGCCTGCACTTCCCGTACAGCCGCGATGTTCTCCTGCAATTCGGCGTTCACATTGCCGATCTCTTGCCGGGTCACGCGAAAGGCTTTGCGGGCCTGGGCGCTGAGCCACCAGGTAACCAGCGCCATGATGGGCAGTAAGGAGATACTCAGCAAGGCGTAGGCCCAATTGAGGGAGAGCATCTTCCACACGATCCATACTAGCAACACGACGGAGCTGACCACCTGGACGACGCTGAAGCCGATGACTTGTTGAATGGTGTCGGTGTCGTTGGTGAGGCGGCTCATGATGTCACCCGCATCATGTCGGGTGAAGTAAGAGAGGGAGAGCTCATGGATATGGTTGAAGATCTCCACCCGCAGGTTGCGGAGGACGTGTTGGCCCGCCCAGGCCATGGCGTAAAACATGAGCCCCGTGGTGAGGGCCACCAGCACATAAAGTCCCACCACCACCAGCACCAACTTGGCCAGGCCGGTGAGATAATCCTGGGTGGTCGCGTCCGCGGGCAGTGGGTCATACCAACAGTTGCTCTGACTGGGCGTTTCGATGCCCATTTTGGACATCATTTCGGTCATAGCGCTGCCCTCCCCACGGGAGAGAAGCGCGGGCGTGATGTAGCAGTCCACGCTTTGGCCGATGAGTTCGGGCGCAGTGACCTGGGCCCAGGTGCCCAGCCCCAGGAACAAAGCGGCCAGGATCAAGGCCAGCAAGTAAGGTTTGAAGTATTTGAAAAGTCGGGCCAGGGTGGATTTCACATTGGTGGCGCGTTGGGCCTCGATTTGAAGGGCTCTATCGAGATGCATGGAAGTTGCTCCGAATAAAGGGAAATAGAATTCAGGTTAGGGCAGGATGATGTTGCATGATGAAAGTGTAAAGAAATCGGAAGGAACCCAGTGGCAATGAATCGATTTTACGCATCAATCATGAACATCATCTACGAGCTGGCTGTAGTAGATTTCTGCATATTGCGGGCTGTTTTCCAACAGATCGGCGTGCTGGCCCTGGGCTACGATGCGGCCTTTTTCGAGGACGAGAATCAGGTCGGCGTTCATCACCGTGCTGATGCGCTGGGCGATGACAAAGCTGGTGCGGCCTTTCATGAGTTTTTCCAACGCTGCTCGGATCTTGGCCTCGGTGGCTACATCGACGCTGGCCGTCGCGTCGTCCAGAATGAGGATGCGAGGGTCCAGAAGCAACGCTCGGGCGATGGCGATGCGCTGTTTCTGTCCGCCGCTGAGGGTGGCTCCCCGCTCCCCCACGCGGGTGTCATAGCCGTCGGGAAAGCTCATGATGAAGTCGTGCGCGGCCGCGGCTTTGGCGGCGGCGATGATTTCCTCCATGCTGGCATCGGGCCGTCCAAACGCGATGTTGTCCTTGATGGTTCCGCTAAAAAGGGTGGTCTCTTGAAGCACGATGCCGATCTGGCGCCGCAGGGATGCGATTTTCACATCCCGCACATCGTATCCGTCGATGAGCACAGCGCCTTCGCTCACATCATAAAAGCGGGGAATCAGGTTAATGATGGTGGTCTTGCCACTGCCGGTCGCGCCCAGCAAAGCCACGGTCTGGCCGGGCTGCGCTTCGAAGCTGACGTGGGAGAGCACAGGTTCGCCTTCGGGATAGTAACGAAAGGTGACGTCATCGAAAGTGACGCGTCCCTGGATAGGAGGCAGTTCGATGGCGTCGGGCTTCTCCACCACCTCGTTGCGAGCGTCCAGGATGTCGAAAATACGTTTGGCGCTGGCCGAGGCCTGACTCATCTGACTGATGATGAAGCCGAGTTGTCCCAAAGGAAAGAACACATAAACCAGGTAGAGGCTGAATTTTTGCCATTGCCCCAAAGTGAGATCACCGTAGATGATCTGTTTTCCGCCGAAATAGAGCACCGCGGCCTGGCCCAAGTTGGCCACCAGGAAGACGACGGGAAAAAGAAAGCTGAACACGCGGGCAACCTTGATCTGTTGCTCCATGTAGGCGTCCGCAGAGCTTTCGAATTTCGCTTTTTGTTCCGGCTCACGAGCGAAGGCTTTGATCACTTTAATGCCCGCCAGGTTTTCCTGCAGGATGGCGTTAAGCCGAGAAAGACGGCGTTGCACTTCCATAAACAGGGGTTGCGTGATTTTGCCAAACACCATGAACATGAGCAGGGCAATGGGCATGATGGGCAAGACGATGAGGGTGAGTCTGACGTTGGTGAGGAAGAGGATTATCAGGGTGCCTGTGAGCATAATTAATGCTTGCAAGGCCATCACCATGCCTTGTCCTAGGAAGCGCTGCACTTTCTCCACGTCGTCGGTGGCCCGCACCATGAGCTGCCCCGTTTGGTTGCGGTCATGATAGCTGAAGGAGAGGCGTTGGATCTTGGCGTAAAGCTCGTTGCGAAAGTCGTAAGCGACGTTCTGGCTCATGGCCTGGGCGAGGAAGGTTTGTGCGAAGGAGAATCCAGCCCGGGCCACGGCAAAGGCGAGGATGAGCCCGGCTGACCAAAAAATAGCCGTTTCCGCGTTATTGGAAAATTTATCGTATTGGTCCATGGTCCAGCCGAGTTTTTCCAGGGCCATGGGCAGGAACTGGGAAGGGACCTTAGAGAGCTGCTGTGCGATCATGCCGTTGGTCACCGCATCCAGGATCATCTGCACCATCTGCGGTACCATGAGCTGCGCAGCCACGCTCACGAAAATGGCGGCGTAGGCCAGCAGCGTCATTTTTTTGTAATGACTGATGTATTTCACCGCTCGCCACAAAGGCTTAAAGCCGGTTTTCTGTTTCTTGCCCCGTTTGCCGCGAGGCATGGTCATGGATGCTTGCAAGGCAGGGTCTCCTTGTAGAAAGTGACTGGCGAATGGAATGCGTTTGTCCTATTTTTCAAACGGACCGGTTTCATTTTGTTGACATCGCGTTTCTGGCAGGCCGCCGTGATGAATAAGGGATCGGTTGAGCTTGCGCAACAATCGCACTAACTCCTCCCGCTCCTCTGGGGTGAGGTCCCCCGCCAGCTCGTTGAGAAATGAGAGATGTTGGGGTGATCGCTCCTGCACCAGCTTCCGGCCTTGGTCAGACAATTGGATAATAAAGCTACGGCGGTCGGTGGACGAAACCGCCCGAGTGACCAGCCCTTGTTCCTCCAGGGATCGTAACAGGGAGCTGACGGTGTTTTTGGAGACGTTGCGAGCCTGGGCCAATTCGGTGGGAGAGACGCCGGGCGCGCCCATCTGCTCCGCCATAAATAGATGCAACAGGATGCGCCAGCGGGGGCCCGACAGCCCTTCCCCTTTCATTCTGATTTTGAAAATGGTCTCGTACCCGGTGGCGATGAGCTTCGTGAGCCGGGATATCTCGGCCCCGCTTAGATCTTCAATGCCAAAGGATGCGATCAGGTCCTGAATGTGTTGGGGAGCATGTGATTTCATGTGGAAGTTTGGTAAACGAGGGGAAGCAATTGGTAACAGCTCGAATTATACGTCGTGGAACTAAATTTGTCAAACCCTTCCCCCGAAAAATCATCCCAGCGGTCTTCTCGGTGGAAACGGTTTTCTGCTACAATGCCTGTCGGAGACTCCTGATTCCGAACGTCTCGCAATATGTTTAACCCGACTCCTTTCCCACACCGCCACCCTCGCACGCCGACACGCTATGCCTCCTACCCTTGAGCATCTCCGCTATCTTTTGCGCGATACACGCGCCTATATGCTCTCCGCCGCGGTAGACCTGCCGGAGCCCCTGCTCCAAGCGCCCAATGCCATCGGCGACTACTCGGTGGCTCAATGCATGGCCATTCGGATTGAAACGGAGAACCGGGCGTTGACCCTTGCCCAGTCCATGCTTCACGGTCATCCATTCAGCTATCCCCTGTCTCGGGAAGAGTTAGAGCGAAAAGCCGTGTTTATGCGTTGGGGCTGGGATTGGGCTCATCTTATGCGGGAGTTGTATCAGCAGCGTGAGGAAACCATGTGGAATCTCGATGACTTCCAGGGCGATATCCTCCACCGTCCATTTGATGTACACGGCCAGCTCCTCAGTCCATACGACGTGCTGGCCGCCATCGCCGAGGAGGAGCGGGCGTTGGGGGATGCGCTGTGGACGTGGCGCAAGAAATTGGAAGTCGGAGAACGGCAGTCCTGAGCTCAGAATTCCGGTAAAGTGTTGCTGATAGGGCATCCACTCACGAGTATTGAGCATTTGAAAACAGGCGCGCCCGCGCAGCGGGCCGCGTGGCGGGTGCTCACGGCTTTGGGCATCCTCGACGCCCTCGCGCCTTTTCACGCCCGTCTTGTTGGCTCCATTCCCATCGACGTAGACATCCCCGGCAGCGATCTGGACATTATCTGCCAGGCCGATGACCTGGACGCCCTGGCCCAGCTGCTGAAAGAGCGTTATGGGCGGCTTTCCCGCTTCCGCATCGCTTTCAAAACCCGTTACAACCACCCCGTGTTGGTCTGCGAATTCGAATATGGCGGATTTCCCATCCAGGTGTATGGCTCGCCCACGCCTGTGGAACGGCAGCGAGGATGGGTGCACATGGCGGCCGAGGCGCATTTGCTGGCGCAAGGCGGCGAAAAGGCGAGAGAAGCGGTGCGGGCCTTGAAACGGACCGGGATGAAAACTGAACCCGCCTTTGCCCAGGTCTTCGGGCTATCGGGCGACCCCTATGAGACGCTGTACACAATGGGTTTGCAGGTTTTGGGGCAGAACGAGGGCTCAGGGCGTCATGAGCGTACAGCGCATCTCGTTGGCGAATAAACGTTTAGATGACACAAATAGAGGAAGCACAAATGAAAGTCAGGTTTGCAGGTTACAGATTGCAGGTGCCAGATCAATTTGCGCGGCTGCACCTGCGATTTGCCGCCTGTTTCATCGGTATCGGCGGGCAGCCGCCCATGTTTCCTGTTCCCCAAAAGGTGATGAAAAACTCCCAGAAAAATTGCGAAAAGGGGATCGCCCCAGGCGGATGAGAAGTGGGGCCCCTCGGGCTTGAACCGAGAACCGGCGGTTTATGAGACCGCTGCTCTAACCACTTGAGCTAGGGCCCCGTTGGAGGAAATGTAAAAAGAGCGGGCAACGGGATTCGAAC
>CAZDCN010000066.1:0-8423 GCA_964503945.1 uncultured Caldilineales bacterium | reverse complement strand
GCGGGCGCTGCGCTGCACCACGCCCGCGGCTGGATTCTCTAGGATCACGCCCGCTTCGAATAGCCATCCGAAAAAGGATTTCAGCGAGGTCACCCGGCGGGTGTAGGTTTTGGGCTTACAGCCCATTACCTGGCCATGTTTGTCCTTGCGCTCGTAGCAGAGCCAATGTAGAAACTCGTTGAGCATCTCCGTGTTGATTTCACCCACGGCGGGGTTCTCATTTCGCTCCGCGAAATATCGCTGCAAGATGCGGATATCCCCGAGAAAAGCCTTGATGGTGTTCAACGCGCGTCCTTGCTGTTCCAGATAGGTGCGATAGGGCCCCAGCGCCGCGGTGATTTTGCTCTCAGCAGTGAGATTCTGGGGAAGCTCGCCCACAGGCGCGGGCGGTTTGCCCGGATCAATGGGTTGGTCGGTCTGGCTGAAGAGGTCTTGGGAAGACATGACTGGCCTGGAAATGGAGCGTGAAGAGCCAATAGATATGTGATTCGCATAGCCAATAGCTATTGGCATGCTACACTACTCCTCTCCTATTGTCAACTCTCTTAAACAGCGCTCTCCGTACTATTCCAAAAGCACTACTGGTTCCTGATAATAACGCACATTGGCCCGCGCCATTTTTTCGGCGATAAACTCTCGCAGCCGGGTGTTTTTTTCCTCCAGGCTGATGTTATCGGCCATCATGCTCAAGGGGGCATTGAGGCGCAACACCCGGCCAGGGATGACGAACCGGGTGACGCCTGCTGGCATGGGATGGCCGTGGGCCGCGGCCTGTAAAATCTCCAGCAGGTTCCAGGGGCGAAAGACGACGATCATGCTCAAATGCGGGAAGTCGTAGACCAGCCGTTGCGGGTCGGTGTTCAGGGTGCGCTCCACCTCACCCATGCGGGCGTAGATGTCCACCGCCTGGCGGATAGCGTCAATCTGTTCGAACCAGGTGGGCGCGTCCGAAGTTAGTGTATAAACATTGTTATCCAGCCGTTGCAAGTAGGCCAGGATGTGTCCCCGCTGCAGGCGCTCTTGCGCGGACTTGAGTTCGGATGGATGGAGGGTGAGGGTGGGGACTTGGCTGACGGCTTGCCGAAAAGCTTCGAAATCCAGATGGCTAACCGCATGGCTCCAGGTGTGGAGGGTGATATCCTGGCCAGGCGTCACCAATTGCACGATGATGTGCGGTAGACCCATCTGCCGTAGGGTGGTGGTGCGAGTGGCCCCATCCAACACCACGTACTTTCCATCCCAGAAGGCGACGACGGGGGGGTCCTGCAGGGTCTGGCTACTCTGGAATGCTTGACGCAAACGCTCCACCCGTTTTTGGTCCACGTTTTCGTGCGTGACGACTTCGCTAATGTGGACCATGTGCAGGTTGAGCGAACCCGCGGTGCGGATGCCCTCGAGCTCCGTGGCGATCTGTTCGGCGATGGTGACGGCGGCGTTACGTTGCGATTCTTGCGTGCTGGCGCCTAAATGGGGCGTGGCGATAACGCGCGGGTGCCGGACCAAATCGAGGTTAGGGTGAGGCTCGTTTTCAAAAACGTCCAGGGCGGCGCCGGCGAGATGGCCCGAATTGAGTGCGTCCAGCAGGGCGACTTCGTCTACGATGCCCCCGCGTGCAGTGTTGATAAGATACGCGTCCTTCCTCATCCGAGCCAGCTCCTCTTTTCCGATCAATCCGATGTTCTCCGGTCGTTTGGGCACGTGTAAGCTAACGAAATCCGCCATCTCTAGCAGATCGTACAAGTCGTAAGGCGTTACGCCTTCAGCCAGAGCCAGTTCGGGGGTGAGCCGGGGCTGATTGACGACAATGCGCATGCCGAAGGCTGCGGCCCGGCGCGCCACCTGGCGCCCGATGCGGCCAAAGCCGATGATGCCCAGGGTTTTGCCTTCGAGTAAGGAGCCGAGAAAGCGTTTTTTCTCCCACTTCCCTTGCTTCATGGAGGCGTCAGCCGCGGGGATGTGTCGGGCCAGGGCAATCATCAGCCCCAAGGTGTGCTCAGCTACGGCCAAAGTGTTGGCATCAGGTGCGTTGATGACCTGAATGCCACGGGCGCGAGCGGTGGAGACGTCGATGTTGTCCAGTCCCGCACCCGCCCGGGCGATGATCTTGAGTTCGGGCAGTGCATTAATAACTCGGGCGGGAATATGCGTGCGGCTGCGCACAATGAGCACGTCTGCATCGTGTGCAACCTGGATGAGTTCCTCCGGGCTGTACGCTTGTTCCAATTGCACGACGCGTCCGATCTGGCGAAGTCGGTCGACGCCTTGTTTATGGATCGGATCGCAAATATAGATGGTGGGAATGCCGAGTTTGGACATGACAATGGCGGTTAGGTGAAGAAGCAGGAGTAATCAACGGATGTAGCTGAGGAATTATACTCAGGATCCAATGGAGCACAAACCAGCATGCTGCGGGAATCCGTATGAATTCGAGAGGGCTGTTTGTAGCGGGTGGGCAGATCTATTTTGTGAGCCGATAGAGGATCATGCGTTGCAGCGATATCGCCTCAATACCAGTGAATCCTGCTCTTTGTGCAGCGAACGCCACCTGATCAGGTTGCAGCCGGTGCCAAAGGGGAGGTCCAGCCTCCTCATCCACATAAGGCCATTCCAAGGCGGCCGCCCTCACCCTGGCGCATCGATAGAGTTCCGCAAGTGTATTGTTCAGGTCGTTGGTCTCGTGCAATGCATGGCCCAAAAAGAGGAGGTCGAACGCGTCCTTGGGAAAGGGTAATGTTTCCATGCGTGCGAGCACGAAGGGAATGGCTGGGGCCTGCTTTCGGGCGTAAGTCAGCATCCGCATCGATAAGTCGAGGCCTGTCACGGGCAGTCCTTCTGCGGCGAAGGCTTGGGTGAAAACGCCGCTACCCGCCCCTACATCCAACACAGTTCTGACGGAAACGCCTTCCAGGCTGAGTTTGATCACACGTTGAACTTCAAGTAAGGCCAATCGCTGGGGCGAGGATAGAAATTCAGGTGAGCCACGAAATTGTTTGTGGCGCCGGTGTTCATTAGTCATGATGATATTGGTTTTCCTCGAAGAAGCCAGGGATGTGCAGATAGAGGCCTGAACCTTCCACCGCGGTCATGCCATCGGCCAGAAGCAGACGCCCGCGGGCGTAAATTTTTCGCCCATCCACCCTCTCCACCCAAGCCTCTACACGCACCGGTGCGTTGAGCGGGACAGGTAGTTTGTAGTCCAGCTCGTAATGGGCAAGCAGCGCCCGGTAACCTGAAAGCCATACTGATGCGCCCATGGCCTCGTCGATGACCGAGGCGCTGGCGCCGCCGTGGGTGTGGCCGGGCGGGCCTTGTTGCGCCAGCTTGAATTGAAAGTCTGAGAAAATGAGCACGCAGCCTGGCGGAAAACGCCCTTCCTCGTCAGGTAATTCCTGGGTAAAAGAAGCTTGCCAGGTCAGGCCGATGCCGTGAGGATTCTCATTGCCGCATACGAAGCACCAGCCGTGATGGGGCAGGTTTTTAGTGAGAATGAAGACATCCTTGTCTGGGTTCATGACCATCGCTCCAAAAGGGAGATGTGCAACTATATCACGAAAAAGACGCAGTTTAGAAAGTTTCGAGCGAATGGGGCTTGACAAGCTCGTGGAAGTTCGTTATATTGGTATAGACCACTGAACCACTATACCTTTTATTTGGTTGTTTTTGTTATCTCACAGGCGGCGAGTCATGCTCGATAAGAGTTACCCATTGCCCAAATACTATCAGCTCAAGGAGCTTCTGCGGGAGAAGATCGCGTCCGGGGAATGGCGACCTGGGGACATGGTGCCTTCGGAGCGGGAGTTGAGCGAGCGGTATCATATCAGTCGTATGACGGCGCGGCAGGCATTGAGTGAACTCGCTACCGAGGGGCTGTTAAGGCGGGAGCAGGGGCGGGGAACGTTTGTGGCGGAACCTAAGATCGAGCATGGATTGACGCGACTCACCGGTTTCACGGAGGATATGAAGGCGCGCGGGTTGGAGCCTGGGGCGCGTGTCATTCGTCTGGTTTTGCTTGCTCCGCCTGTGCTGGCCATGCGGGCGCTTCAGATCGCTCCCGACAAACAGATTATTTTGCTGGAGCGGCTCCGTTTAGCAGGGGGAGAGCCGATTGCGCTTGAGACCAGTCATCTCTATTTCAGCGGCGTTGAAGGATTGCTCGACGAGAATTTTGAGAATCACTCGCTGTATCAGATTCTGTCGGAGAAATATCAGATCTCGCCAGCCCGAGCTGTGCAAAAGATCGGGGCGGATCTGAGCACCAAACGGGAACAGCAATTACTCGAACTCTGGGAGGGCGCGCCCGTGTTGCGGAACAAACGCATCACCTATGATCAGTGGGGCCGCCCCTTTGAATATACCGAATCCGCGTATCGCGCCGATCGCTACGAATTCCAGGCAGAATTGAACGCCTTGTGATATCGGGAGGAGGTAGCGCCATGTAACAACAATATCTGTTTTCTTGTCCCCTCGATTCCCTCGATGATTTTCTTTCAATAAAATTCCAACCCTTTCACTCGCCCTTCAGGAGAAAGAACGTGAGCAGGAAATCCATTTTCACTAAACTCATTCTGCTTGTTTTGGTCGTTGCAGCCATGGCTGGCTGTTCCCAGCAGCCCGCGGCCACCCAGGCCCCCGCTCAGCCGCCGGCTCAGGAAAAGGCCACCGAAGCCCCCAAAGAAATGGCCACTGAGGCTCCGAAAGAAATGGCTACGGAGGCTCCTAAGGCTGAAGAAAAAGAGCCCGTTACGCTGACAGTCTGGTCATGGCGCACCGAGGATGAGAAAGCTTACAATGAGATCTTCGATGTCTATGAGAAGGCCCATCCAGGCGTTACCGTTGAGTTCGTGCCCTTTGTCGCCACCGATTACAACAACATCCTGGCCACCGGCCTCACCGGCGAGGGCGGTCCCGACGTGGTGCAATTGCGAGCGTATGGCGGTCTGCAGCCCTTGGTGGAGGCTGGCCAGCTTCTGCCCCTGGATGGCAAGGTCAAGACCCTGGAGAACTTCACCCCCGACATTCTCAAAGGCGCCACGGGCATCAAGGATGGTCACATTTATGGCGTGCCCTTTGGCATTCAGGCCGTGGCCGCTTACTACAACAAAGGGATCTTCGATAAACTGGGGCTGAGCGAACCCCAGACCTGGGATGACTTCATCAACATCCTGGAAACGCTGAAGAAGGAAGGTTACATTCCTCTGGCCGTGCCCGCCAAGGACACCTGGATGCTGCCCATCGTCCATGACGCGGTGGGCGCGCCTCGCTACGGCGGCCCGGAGTTCGAGAAGAAAGTCCTCGCGGGCGAAACCAACTTCCTGGACCCCAATTACATTGCTTCCATCCAGTTGGTGAAGGACCTGCAGCCCTATATGCCCGATAACGTTGTTGGCGTTGGCTATCAGGACTCCCGCACTCTATTCCTGACAGAGCGGGCGGGCATTTTCATCGGCGGGTCCTTCGAGGTTGGCTATTGGCGTGATCAGGGACCTGAACTTGACCTGGGCGTGTTCCGAGTGCCGCCCGCGCCCGACTCTGTCCACAATGGTCCCCTCACTCCGGGCTGGATGGACGGTTCTTACGGCGTCAACGCCAACAGCGACGCCCAGGAAGAAGCCATCAAGCTGG
Organism: uncultured Caldilineales bacterium; assembly: GCA_964503945.1. Classification (GTDB taxonomy): domain Bacteria; phylum Chloroflexota; class Anaerolineae; order J102; family J102; genus M2005. Next base: position 2,801 of record CAZDCN010000066.1, on the reverse strand, counting down.
TGGAATGGATGGGCACGCCGGAGTTTGGTCAGATGTTCACCGAGAAGATCAAACAGCTTTCGCCCCTACCCGACACGAAACCCACAGATCCCCTGCTGCAACAATTCGCCCAGTTCTACGCCGAAACCCCCGCCTCCTATCTCATGCTGGTTAACTTCCGCTATGGCGATCCCTCTGGAAGCACCCTGCTGGGCAATGGCATCCAGAAAATGCTTCTGGGTGAAATGACCGCGGAAGAGGTGGCCCAGAGCGTGCAAGAAGGCGTATCGCAGTGGTTTAAGCCCAAACAATAACCTGGAATTCCTCCTTTTTGAGATGGTTGGCGGGTGTCCCCCGCCCGCCAACCATCATCATACTTGGAGCACGCCATGACCGTATCAACTGCCGAACCCCCGAAAACCAAAAAGCGCGGCCATGCCAAAGGGGTGGGGGGTGGCGCGCCACCCTGGCCCGTTATCGCGCTTTTCATTCTCCCCGCCTTTCTTCTCTACACCATTTTCATGGTCTGGCCCCTGTTCCAGTCTCTTTATTTCAGTTTTTTCGAATTCAAAGGGCTGGCCCGAGGCGGTTTTGTGGGGTTGCGCAATTTTCAGGAGCTGTTCACTCGTTATCCCGTCAATGAGCAATTGCCGCGGGCGTTTTTGCACAACGTTTATTTCTTCATCGGCACCATGCTCATCCAAAACACCCTGGGCCTGCTCTTCGCCAAGCTGCTCTACGCCTCGCGTTTCGGCAAGCGCTTTTTCCAGATTGTCTATACCACCCCTTACCTCATCAGCGCTCTGGTGGTGGGATACATCTGGAGCCTGATGTTGAATCCCTTGTTTGGCCCGGTGAACCAGGTGTTGCGGGCCGTCGGGCTGGGCGCGTTGGCCCGCCCTTGGCTGGGCGATCCCGCCACTGCCCTGCCGGTGATCATCCTGGCCAACGCCTGGCAGTGGGTGGGGTTCCCCATGCTGCTCTTTTCTGCAGGTCTGGCCAACATCGGGGATGACCTGCGCGAGGCGGCGCGGATCGACGGCGCAACTGGATGGCAATTATTTCGGCGCATCGAAATGCCCCTGTTGCTGCCTGTCATCGGCATCATCACGGTGTTGACTTTCATCGGCAATTTCAATGTGTTTGGCATTGTTTGGGCCATGGGCGGGGTAAACGGCGAACCGGCCGGAGCCACCGACGTGTTGGGGCTGGTGTTCTATCGCACCGCGTTCCGGGGTGGCGTGGACGCTTTCGGGCTGGCCTCTGCCCTGGCCGTGCTCATGTTCATCTTCATTTTCGGCGTCTCCATGATCATGCTGCGCTATTTCCGCCATCTGGAGGAAAACCTCACATGAGCCAACCCGCATCTTCCTCCCGCCGTTTTCGTTTTGCCGACATTGGCACGCAAGCTCTGCTTTGGGGTTATGCTGCCATCGTGCTCATCCCGTTGTTCCTGGTGGTGAACAACGCATTGCGCCCAACCCGGGACATTTTCAAAAATCCCGTTGGTCTGGCCACCTCGCCCAGTCTGCAAAGCTTTGTCAAGGCCTGGGAAGAGGCCAATTTCCATGTCTATTTCGTCAACTCCCTGGCGATTACCGTGATTTCGGTGCTCCTGGCCACGGCGGTGTCGGCCCTGGCCGGGTATATGTTGGGCCGTTACAAATTCCGGGGTAGCATTTTCCTGGCCTCCTATTTTCTTGCGGGCCTCATGCTTCCTTTCAGGCTGGCCATCGTGCCCCTGTTTTTGCTCTTGAACAACATGGGGCTCATTGACAATCGCATGGGGTTGATCCTGGTCTATGCCGCCACGGGCATCCCTTTTTCGGTTTTCATCCTTTCCGCCTTTTTCCGACAACTGCCCCAGGAATTGAGCGAGGCGGCCCGCATCGACGGCGCGGGCGAGTTCACCATCTTTGGCCGTATCATGCTTCCCCTGGTGCGTCCGGCGCTGGCCACCGTCATCGTCTTCCAATTTGTGCCCTTGTGGAACGATTTCTTTTTTCCTTTGGTGTTGCTCCGCTCCACCGACAAATGGACTTTGCCCGTGGGCATGACCCGCTTCTTCGGCGAATTCCAGGCCGATTGGTCCACTCTCTTCGCCGGAATCATCATCACCACGCTGCCTTTGATACTCATCTTTCTGGTGGCGACCAAGCAGATCATCGCTGGCCTCACCGCGGGCATCGGCAAATAGCGGTGGCCCATGATGACCGACCTCTGGAAACCCATTGACGCTATCATGACTCAGGGGTTGGATGACGTCTTTCCGGCGGCGGTGTTATGGATCGAGTATGGAGGCCGGGTGCGATTTTCTCGCGCTTATGGCTGGCTGCATCCAGAAACTCGAACCCTGCCCGTTTCTACGGATACCTGGTTCGATCTGGCTTCACTCACCAAATTGTTTACCGCCACCGCGTTGATGACTCTGGCAGCCCAAGGGCGGGTGGCGTTGAATGAGCCCATCGTAAACGTCATTCCCGAATGGCGGGGGATGCATCCCTTGCAACCGGCCATTGATCCTGTAACCAAACAGATTCAGCCTCTCTCTCCGAATGCGGCAGGGAGGCAGGTGGATGCCGGGGAAGTGACCTTCTGGCATTTGTTGACGCACACCTCGGGCCTGGCCGCGTGGGTGGATGCGTGTCAGGGCTATCTCTCCGAGGAGATATCGCCGGAAGTGGGCCGCACTCGCCTGGAGGCGGTCCTCGCGGCTCCGCGCTTTGTGTATCCTCCGGGTCAGGGGCTGGTTTACAGCGATGTGGGGTTCATGGTCCTGGGCGCGGCCATCCAACGCCTCGCAGGGATGCCCCTGGCGGATT
>CAZDCN010000065.1:0-8485 GCA_964503945.1 uncultured Caldilineales bacterium | reverse complement strand
ACATTTTCATCCTGATTGGCGTGCAAACGCTCATGATACCTGCTTTGAAAATAAAAAGAGCACGGATGAACACGGAAAAACACGGATAATTTGTTAAAAAATCTGTGTCCGAAGGCCGTGCAAATCCGTGTCCTCATTTTCATCCTTATCGGCGAGCCGCCGCTCATGGCGCCTATTTGGACAAAAATGGAAGGCTCCTCTCTTCAAGATGTGTAAAACGCGAGGGCGAGACGCATAAGGGGGTATGGCGGGACGGATTTTTTCGGGGATCGCCTATGGCGGGGGTACAATATCCCCATGGCCTATCTGACCACCCCCTTCAAACGTCGTTGGATACTCTCCACCCTTTTTGTCATCATTGCCTCGTTGGTGATGGTGCGGCTGGGCTTCTGGCAGCTCGACCGCCACGCCCAGCGCATGGCCTATATCAACGCGGTCATCGCAGAGGTAGAGGATGCGCCCTTCGTCCTCACCGGCGGGCCCGAAGATGACGCCTACGCGGAGCGCATCTATCATCAGGTTGAAGCCAGCGGCCGGTTTGATTTCGAGCATCAAGTTATCATCAAAAATCAGTTCTACAACGACGCCCTGGGCTATCATCTGGTCACGCCCTTCCTCATCGAAGGGAACGATCGGGCCGTGCTGGTGGATCGGGGCTGGGTTCCGCCCGAAGCGATTCAGTCCCCCGAGGACGCCCGCCAGTTCGACGAGCCGGAGCTCACCCACATTGTGGGCCGCATCATGCCCGAGGAAAAACACCGGGGCGAGCTGCCGAGTCTCGACAACCCCCAGCTCACCTGGTATCGGGTGGATGTGGTCGGCATCGGGGCGCAGATGCCGTATGACGTGCTGCCCTATGCGGTGGCGCTGATCCCGCCCGACAAGCCTCAGACCGAACCGCCCTTCCGCAATCCCCCCAAATTCAAGCTGGACCCGGGCCCGCACTGGGGTTACGCCATGCAGTGGTTCCTCTTTGCTGCGGTCTTGCCGTTGGTATATGCATGGCAGGTGGTGCGGGTGGACCGACGCGAGGGGGCCTCATCCCCTGATGCAGTCTCTGAGGAGTAGGATGAAGCTCCAGCGGGAGAAGAGGCGGATGAGCATCGCGATTTTGGCGCAAAGGATGCATTTTTAATGAATCTTTAATCCAATGCAAATACTCAACAAATAGAAGCGCGCGTTAAACTAAGGAAGTGCGGAGCATTCGAACCGGCTTCGCATGGCATCCAATCACCACAATTGCTGACATGGAGGTTTGACAATGCGACGTTTCTTCATCGTTGTTCTGATGCTTTCGTTGGTCCTTGTAGTCGGCATGACGGCGACGCCTGCCCTGGCTCAGCAGGGAGATGGAACAGGCCAGGCGTTGTTCATCTACACCAAATATCCTTCGCAGGTGACGGAACCGGGAAAGACGGTGAGCTTCCCGCTTACGTTGAAGACGGACACTAAGGCTCAGATCGTGAAGTTGAGCATGAAGGAGCTGCCCGATGGCTGGGAGGCCACGTTCCGCGGCTCCGGGCGCGTCATCAAATCGGCTTACATCACTCCCGACAATGATGTCACCGTGGATTTGAAGCTGGAGCCCAAAGGGGACGTGGCCGCGGGCGATTATCACTTCGTCGTGCTGGCCGAAGGGGATGGCGCGTCGGTGACCCTGCCCCTGGACATCTCGGTGGAGGCGAAGCTGCCCCCGCGTCTCACTCTCACCACCGACCTGCCCACGCTGAAGGGCACGCCCACCAGCACTTTCCGTTTCAACACCACGCTGAAAAATGAGGGCGATGAGGACCTGGATGTGAATCTCATCGCGGATGCGCCCCCTGGCTTCACCGTCAATTTCAAATTGTCGGGCAAGGATATCACCAGCCTGCCCGTGGAGGCCAACAGCTCCAAGCGGATTACGGTGGAAGCCAAAGCTTTCGGGCTCATCCCCGCGGGCTCCTATCCCCTGAAAGTGATTGCCCAGGGCGGGGATGTGCAAACCGAACTGGATTTGACCATCGAGGTGGCGGGGCAACCCGACCTGAAGGTGTCCGGCCCCGATGGCCGCCTGTCGGGGGAGGCGTACGCGGGCAAGGAATCCCCTATCAAGGTGGTCATCGTCAACAACGGCACGGCCGCGGCCCACAATGTGGAGCTGAGCGCGTCCACGCCTTCGGGTTGGAAGGTGACCTTCGATCCCAAGACCATCGACACGATTCCGGTGGGCGAGCAGGCCGAGGTGACCGCCAACATCGTGCCGGGTGAGAAGGCCATTGCCGGCGACTACATCGTGACCGTGCGGGCGAAACCGGCCGAAGGCTCTAACTCTTCCGCCGATTTCCGCATTACCGTGCGCACCTCCACCCTGTGGGGGATCATCGGCGTCGTGGTCATCGCCATCGCCGTGGGCGTGGTGGCCCTGGCAGTCGCCCGCTTTGGCCGCCGATAGGGCGGAAGGAGGGCGTTATGAGCAAGCACGTCATCGAGACCCGCGACCTCACCAAGCGCTATAACGGCGTCGTGGCCGTGGACAATCTCAATTTGACCATCGCGGAGGGGGAGATTTTCGGGATGCTCGGTCCCAACGGCTCCGGCAAGACGACGACCATCCTTATGCTGTTGGGGTTGACCGAACCCACCTCGGGCCGGGTGCGGGTGCTAGGGCTGGACCCCGCGCGCCAGCCCCTGAGCGTGAAAGCCCAGGTGGGCTACATCCCCGATCAGGTGGGGTTTTACGACGACCTCACCGCGGTGGAGAACTTGATGTACACGGCCAAGCTCAACGGCATCCCCCGCAAGGAGGCTCAGGCCCGCATCGATGAGGCTCTGGACCGCATGGGGCTGACTGACGTGAAGCATCGGGCGGTGAAGACCTATTCCCGGGGCATGCGCCAGCGTCTGGCCGTGGCCGATGTGCTCATTAAGCGGCCGCGCATGGTGATCATGGATGAGCCCACCCAGGGGCTGGACCCGGAAGGCGCTCACGAATTCCTCGCCATCATCCGCGATCTGAAAGAGGAAGGCATCACCGTGCTGCTGGCGTCGCATTTGCTGCATCAAGTGCAGTCGGTGTGCGACCGGGTGGGCCTGTTCAATCAGGGCCGGATGGCCATCTCCGGCACGGTGGAGGAGCTGGCCCAGAAGTACATGGAGGGCGGCTATCGCATCGAGCTGGAGGCTACGGGGGATCGCGCGGCCATCGAAAAGGCCCTGAGGAAGGTCCCGGGCGTGACGGAGGTTGCGTACCTGGGTCGGGACCGGTACGAAGTGCGGGCCAAGGGCGATCTGCGGGCCGAAGCGGCCCGGGCTGTGGTGCTGGCCGGCGGCGGCCTGCTCAACCTGCACGTCGAAGCCCCCAGCCTGGACGACATCTACGTGCGTTTCTTCCAGGAGGTGAAACATGACAGCTAACGTCAAGCAGCTTGAGGCGGGGCGTCGCGGCCGCGAAGGATCGCCCTGGACCGGATTGTGGGCGGTGGTGTTCAAGGAAATGGCCGATTTTCTCACAGGCGCCCGCATGGTCATTCTGGAGGTGCTGATTTTGCTCACCGCGGTGGGTGCGGTGTACGCCGCCATGACGCAGATCCGGGAGACCATCGGCCGCGATCCCTTCCTCTTCCTCAAACTCTTCACCCTGAGCAAAGCGCCCATCCCCTCTTTTGTGGAATTCCTGGGCATTCTCGTGCCTCTCATCGCCATCTCTCTGACCTTCGACGCCATCAATGGCGAATTCAACCGCCGCACCCTCTCGCGGGTGCTGGCCCAGCCCATCTATCGGGATGCCCTGCTGTTCGGCAAGTTTCTGGCCGCCTTCTTCACCATGGCTCTGGTGCTGACCGTCATCTGGCTGCTGATCATCGGCCTGGGGCTCATCGGGCTTGGGGTCCCGCCCGGCGGTCAGGGCATGGCCCGTCTGCTGGTGTTTCTCATCGCCACGATTTTCTACGGCGGCGTGTGGCTGGCCCTGGCCATGGTCTTCTCCATAATCTTCCGGCAGCCCGCCACCGCGGCCATGGCCAGCCTGGCCGTGTGGCTGTTCTTCCTTATCTTCTGGAACATCCTGGCCGGATTGATCGCCAACGTCATCTCCCCCGTTCGCCTGGGGCTGCCCCAGGAGATCATCGCTCAAGCCCGGGTGCAGATCGCGCTGGCCCGCTTCTCCCCCACTTTTCTCTATGGCGAAATCATGGCCGCCATCCTCAATCCCGCGGTGAAGATGGTAGGCCTGGGCCTGTTGTTGCCCATCCAGCCCCAGGGCTCCATTCCGGGCTCGCCCCTGCCTCTGAGCCAGAGCCTGCTGCTGGTGTGGCCCCAGTTCACGGGCCTCATCGCGGCCACCATCCTTCTCTTCGCCCTGGGTTATGTGCTCTTCCAGCGACAGGAGATCCGGGCGTAGCGCCATGCCGATTCCCGAAAGTTGGCAAACGCGCCGACAGGATATCAAAGGAATTGACGCCCCACGCACCTTGTGGGGCGTTTTTTGTAGTTTTTGACAAAATTGTCCAAAAAAGGGATTGACAAATTGCAATAAAGTGATTAAACTTACAAAAGTGAGCTAATGAAACGCGTCATGGCGGTGAAAAAGGACGACGCGTTTTTTCGTTCCTCCTGGCAACCCGCGCTGTGCTCGCCCACAGCGTTTTCCAATCCTTTCTTCCCAACCTCGCCGTCTTCTCCCCAAGCATGAAGGAGGTGGTTGCCATGCTCAGATGCTAGTGGCCGCCCAGGGGGTGGTTTGTCTTTGCGCTCCGGGGGGCATGGGTCGCGTCCGCGGGGCGCGCTTGTTCCTGCATCTTGAGAAATCTCTTTCCTTTTCATCGAGCTTTTATTTCGTCTTCGCATTTCCAGGAGGAACCCATGAGCCAGGAACCCAAGAAAATCGAACTCGGCGCGGTGGAATATGAGCGCGTCGGCGAGGAGTATCTCGAGAAGCGGTCTCTGCAACGCAAGGCTGGCTGGGTGTTGCTGTGGGGCCTGGGCGTGGGGGCCGTGATCTCGGGCGATTACTTCGGTTGGAATTTCGGACTTTCCGCGGGCGGTTTTTGGGGGTTGGCCATCGCCACCGTAGCCATGGCTGTCATGTACATCACCATGATGTTCAGTCTGGCGGAATTATCCACGGCCTTGCCTCATGCTGGCGGACCGTATTCTTTTGCCCGGCAAACCATGGGCCCGTGGGGCGGCTATCTCACCGGCCTGGCCGTGGTCATCGAATACGTGATCACGCCTGCGGTCATCGTGGTGGGCATCGGCGGCTATCTCCACGCCATCTGGCCCGCGGTGCCCCTGTGGGTGTGGTGGGTTGCCGCCTACGCCATCTTCGTGGGCATCAACATCTGGGGGGTGGAGCTCACCCTGAAGGTGTCGCTGGCCGTCACCATCATCGCCACCCTGGTGCTCTTCATCTTCTACGTGGCCGCGCCCCTTTCCGGCGCCTGGAGCTGGGATAAGCTCTTCAACATCGAGCCCGCACCCGGTCATTCCGCCACGGGCCTGCCCTTCGGCTGGTTTGGCGTCTTCGCCGCGCTTCCCTTCGCCATCTGGTTCTATCTGGCCATCGAGGAGCTGCCCCTGGCCGCGGAGGAGGCCGAGGATGTGAGCCGCGACATGCCCAAGGCCATGATCCTGGGCATCGCCGCCCTGGTTTTGCTCTCCTTCCTCACCCTCATCTTCAACTCGGGCGTGGGTGGCGGCGCCAAGGCCATCGGCGTTTCCGACGCGCCTCTGGCCGAGGGCTTCCAGGCGGTGTTTGGGTTTGGAGCTGCGTCCATCATCCTCACGCTCATCGGTCTGACGGGGCTCATCGCCAGCTTCCATTCCATCATCTACGCGTACGGCCGTCAGATCTTCGCCCTCTCCCGCGCAGGATACTTCCCTCGCTTCTGGTCCCTGACCCTGGAAGGACGGCACACGCCCTATGTGGCCCTCATCGGCGGGGCCATCTTCGGGCTCATCGTGGCCTTCATCTTGGATAAGTGGGGTTCGGGCATCTTGGGCGCGGCCCTGCTGAATATGGCCGTGTTCGGCGCGGTCATCTCCTACGTGTTGATGATGGTGAGCTACATCATCTTCAAGCGCCGCAAAAATGTGGAGCGGCCCTATGTGAGCCCCGGCGGCACCCTCTTCGCCTGGATATCCTTGATCCTGGCGGCGCTGGCCGCGATCTCCACCCTGGCCAATCCCGATTATCGCCCGGGCGTGTATGGCGTGGCCGTGTTCTACATCCTGGGCATCATCTACTTCTGGGTGTATGGCCGGCATCAGTTGGTGGCCGACGCGCCCGAGGAGGAGTTCGCCCTCATCGAGGAGGCGGAGAAGGAACTGGCTTAGTCATGATGTGCAAACTCGCCTGAAAGCGGGTACAATAGGCGATGTGCGGGAGGGATTTCTCAATGCATCTCGCACATCGCCATCTCTCATTCCGATGTTTTACCTCACAATTTCCTAAGGAGCACATTTTATGGCATCCGTTCAAATGATCGCCCTGGGCATGGTGGAAACCCGAGGACTGGTTGGCGCCATCGAGGCCGCCGACGCCATGGTCAAAGCCGCGAATGTGAAGCTCATCGGCAAAGAATACATCGGCGCGGGCTATGTCACCGTCATGGTGCGCGGCGATGTGGGTGCGGTGAAGGCCGCCACCGACGCCGGCGCGGCCGCGGCCCAGCGCGTGGGCGAACTCGTCAGCGTGCATGTCATTCCTCGCCCTCACGGCGATGTGGAAGGCATCCTGCCCAGCGTGGAAGGGTAGGCTGCTGTTCCGTAAGACGTTGGCCTCGCTGGCGGAGAAATCTTCGGGGTCAACGTTGGCCGAGGCTAGGAGGGACGTATTGCGTGTTTCGTACTGCGTAAAACTTAAGGGCGTTACGTAATACGCCGTACGAACTTACGCACCCCATTTTCATCCTTATCGGCGAGCCGCCGCTCAGGGTGACTGTAGACTAACTTCTGATCACTGACGACATGTCCGCCACGCCCCGCGATATGATCAGCGTCGGCATCGACGTGGGCACCACGACGACGCAGATCGTTTTCTCGCACCTTACCATTTCGGACGCGGCCCGGGCGGGCCAGGCCCCCCGCATCCGCATCCAGGCCCGAGCCATCCTCTACCAGAGCCCCATTCACTTCACTCCGCTCATTTCCGACGAAGAGGTGGATGTGGCGAAGCTCTCCGACCTGGTGCGGGAGGAGTACCTGCGGGCGGGCGTGTCTCCCCGCCAGATCGAGACGGGCGCGGTCATCATCACCGGCGAAACGGCCCGAGCTCAGAACGCGGATGCGATCCTGCAGGCGCTGGCCGACCTGGCCGGGGATTTCGTGGTCACCGTGGCCGGGCCCAATGTGGAGGCCCAGATCGCGGCCCGGGGCTCGGGCGCGGCGGCCTACTCCGCGGAGCACTACACCCAGGTGGTCAATGTGGACGTGGGCGGGGGCACGGCCAACGCGGCCATCTTCCGCATCGGCGAGCATATTAGCTCCTCGGCCATGGCCGTGGGCGGCCGCCAGATCGAGATCGACCATGGGTCGGGCCTGGTGCGCCGCATCCCTCCGCCGGGCCGGAAGATCATCCAGGCCCTGGACCTGCCCATCCGCGAGGGGGAGCCCGCCCGGCTGGAGGACCTGCGGCGTTTCTGCGACGCCATGGCGGACCTCATCGCGGACCTGGCCACGGGCAGGGTGAGCGAACTCGGGCGGCATCTGCAACTGACGCCCCCGCTGCAGGAGGCGGAAAACACCCGCGTCGCGTTCTTCTCCGGCGGCGTGGGGGCCTACTACTACGACCCCGTCCCCATCGCCTCCCTGGCCGACATCACCATCCACGACGATGTGGGCCCGCTACTGGCCCAATCCATGCGTCTCAACCGGCGCATCCAGGCCCTGAATGTGCAGAAGCCCAAGCAGACCCTGCGGGCCACCGCGTTGGGCGCGGCCAGTCAGACCGTCACCCTCAGCGGCAGCACCATCTGGGCGGAGCGGGTCATCCTGCCCTTGCGCAACCTGCCCGTCATCCGCCCCCGCATCCTCTCGCCCCATCCCACGCCCGAGACCCTGCGCGCGGCCATCCTCTACGCGGTGCAGCGTTGGGATGTCCATCCCCAACGGCAGGTCGTGGCCCTGGCGCTGGACCTGCCCGAACAGATGGATTTCGACATGCTTCAGACCCTGGCCCAAGGGGTTGTGGCCTATGCCCGGGAAGCGCTGACGCCCGGGCAGCCTCTTGTGCTCATCGTGGAGCGCGATTACGCCCAGGCCTTGGGCCAGACCATCAAAGCCCTGCGCCCCGACGCCCCGCTGGTGGTCATCGACCAGGTGGGCCTGGGCGAAGGCGACTTCATCGACATCGGCGAGCCTATGCTCGACGGCCGCGTCGTGCCCCTGTCGGTGAAGACATTGATTTTCTACGAATAAACTTTCCCCATCCTTCCCTCTCTCCCCTAGCGAGGGGCTTATGCTACTACGAACCAAACTCTTCGGAAAAACCTACGAATTCGGCAGC
>CAZDCN010000064.1:1454-8592 GCA_964503945.1 uncultured Caldilineales bacterium | reverse complement strand
CGCGCCAGGTTGGCCTGCACATTTTCGTCATTATCGGCGTGCAAACGCTCATGACGCCTGCTTTGAAAATAAAAAGAACACGGATGAACACGGAAAAACACGGATAATTTGTTAAAAAATCTGTGTCCGAAGGCCGTGGAAATCCGTGTCCTCATTTTCATCCGTATCGGCGCTCCGCCGCTCATGTGACCTTTTTCTTTTTCTACATGCGCTTCTGGCTTTTCGGCCTTCTGGCTCTCATCCCCATCCCCATCCTGCTATTCAGCAGCCATTTCCCGACCTGGGCTCCCCCCGCGGCCCTGGCGTGGCTGGCCGTTCTCTTCGTGGCCTGGGGTTTGACTACCAAACGCTGGCTCAGTCACACGCCCGCGGATTTGATCCTGCTGGTGATGATCCTGCTGTTGCCCCTGGGGCTGTGGGCCTCGCCCGACCGCCAGGAAACCCTGGCGCGCAGCTTCGCATTGATAGCCGACGTCGCCCTGTTCTACGCCATCATCGCCCAGTCCCGTTCCCGCTACGTCCGCTGGCTGGGCTGGGGCCTGCTGCTGGCGAGCATTGCCCTGACCTTGGCCACCATTCCCGGCACGCGGTTTATGTCCCAGAAACTGCCGTTGATCCAACGCGACATCTATCAGTTTCTGCCTTCGGGTTTGCGTCTGCCTGGCGACAAAAACGGCTTCAATCCCAACATGACCGCCGGGGTCCTCGCCCCCTTTCTGCCTGTAGCGCTGGTCCTGGCGCTTCGTCCCCAAAACCTGGGGCAGCGAATGTTGGCTCTGTTCACGCTGGCGCTGCTCGCGCTGGCCCTCTTGCTGACGCAATCGCGAGGCGCGCTGTTGGGCGTGGCCCTGGCCATCCCTGTGGTCACGGGCCTGCTCATCAAACCCTTGCGTTGGGTCTGGTGGGGAGCCGGCTTGCTCACGGCCGCGGTCATGGCGGTGAAAGGCCGGGAGGCCCTCACCCTGATTTTTGGAGCCAATGACATTTTCGGCGCGAACTCCCTGTTGGGCCGGACGGAGATCTGGAGCCGGGCCCTGACCATGGGCAACGACTTTGCCTTTTCGGGCGTGGGGCTGGGCATGTACCAATCGGTGGGGAAAGTCCTCTATCCCGTCTTTGTGCACGCCACGCCCGCAGCCGACATCCCCCATCCCCACAACATTTTCCTCTGGTCCCTGGCCGAGATGGGCTATCCGGGCCTTATCGCATTCCTGGCCTTTTACATGATCCTTGCCGTTGTCCTTATCCGGCGCTACCGCCTGGCGGAGGAGGATTGGGCGCGGATGCTGGCTGCAGGCTTGCTTGGAGCCTGGGTGGTGTATCTCGTACACGGGCTCGTGGACGTGCCTCTCTATTCCCCCCTCTCCGCTATTGTGTTGTGGGGGCTGTTCGGAGCGATGATGGCGGTGGGGGTGCACGGGGATGACCTTCAGCGTCGGGCAAGAGAGGCGGCATGATCAACTGGTACGGCGTTTTTGTGAATGGCCTGTGGGTGACGGGCCTGGCCATCATCCTGGCTGCCGTGAGCTGGAGCCTCTACGCCCGTAGCCTGGCCGGACGCACCTGGCTGCAACAACTGGCTTCGCCCCAGATGTCGCTCGCGCTGGCTTTGGGGATGATGTTGTTCGCCCTGGGATTGGCTTTCCGGCCCGATGGCCGCGTCTGGCGCTCCCTGCTGTGGTTGATGCTGGCTCTGAGTTTTGCTCTGATGACCTGGCTGGCGGACCGTCGGCGACGGGGGCTCCACGCGGAGGCGCGATGGCTGTTGCGCAGGCAGTTCACGGGCGCGCGGGGGATGGCCACGGGCCTGATTTTGCTGGGCGCGCTCATGGGAAGCATGTACGCGGTCGCCATCCGCCCCTGGATGCAACCCGATGAGCCCCGGCACTACGAGGTGGCCATGCACAACGCCCGCCTGGGCCGTCCGGGCGCAACCAGCCGAGACCTGGTTCCCGCATGGGAGCAGGAATTGATCGCGGACATGGAGGCCCAGAGCTTTTGGTGGTACGGCTACTCCGTCATCGGTTGGGATCCGAATAACCTGCCCAAGGCTTTCACCGAGATCTGGGAGCCGCGCTATTCCCGCGCGTTCTTCCAGTTGCCCCTTTACTATGACCTGGCCGGGCTCCTGCTCTACGCCTGGGGCGACGCACTCACCCTCTCCCAGTCCGTCATCATGTTGCGATTGTTCGGGGTGTTCTGGCTGGTCTTGAGCCTGGGAGGGATTTACGCCATGGGGCGGGAGTTGTTCCCCCAACGGCCTCAGATTGCGCTGGCTGCGCTGGCCTTCGCCGCGCTGTGGCCCTCTCATCTGGCCGCCAACGCCGCGGTCAACAACGATCCCATGGCCGAAGCCCTGGTCATCTGGACCGGTTTCTATGCTATCCGGCTGCTGCGCCGCGGCCCAGATTTCAAAACCCTGACCTGGTTCTTCCTCCTGGCCATCCTCACCATCTACACCAAGCGCACCGGTTTCAGCGTGCTGGCGTTTCTGGCCGCGATCCCCTTGTGGGGGTTGTTGCAGGTCTTCCGCCGACGCTCGCGGCGGGCGAAGTTGGCGGGCTGGGGCGTGCTCATCGCCGGCATCATGGCCATCCCCGCCCTGTTTTACCTCATCCAGGCCACAGGCAAATACTGGATTCCCGAATCCGTGATCGAGGGATTGCGGACCGGCGCGTTGCTGCAGGCGTTCCAGGAGGCGCCCCTGGACAAGTTTCTCATCACCCTCTTCCGCACCTTTTGGGGCTGGTTCGGATGGCTGCGCGTGCCCCTGCCCGACGCCCTCTATCTCGTCGGCGCAGCGGTTGTCATGGCCCTGGCCGGACTGCTCCTGCTCGGCTACCTGGCAGTCTTCAGCAAGGGGCTGGCGGGCTGGCAGCGAGCGGGCCTCCTCCTGCTGTTGACCGCGCTGTTGATCCAATTGGCGCTGACGTTGGGCAAAGATGTCGTGTATGGGGATTGGAAGGGGGGCTCGGTGCCTCAGATGCGCTATCTTTATCCGGTGCTGCCGGCCATGCTCCTTCCCATCTTTCTGGGCCTGCAACGCGTCATTCCTGCACCAAAGCGCTACCTGATCCTTCCCGTTGAAGTCATTTTGCTGCTGTGCTTCAATTTTTACATTTTGGGCTTTATCCTGTATCCTTTCTTTTGGCTTTAGCTCGGGTGTGGTCGCCTTCTCCCCTGGATGCGCCGGGCTTGCAAATTCGCTGTCAGGAGAAAGTCATGTCTAAAAAGACGATTTCAATTTCCACGCTTCTCTTGCTGTTCCTGTTGTTCATCGCGGGACTGGTTTTCGCAACCTCGATGTACGCGGACAGCGCCGGGGAGGATCTGGTCGATCCTGCGCCACCGCCGCCCGAGATGCCGCCCAACCCCTATGGCGCCTGGCTGCTGGCTTCAGATTTAGGGGGCGCGGAGCAGATGAACGCGGCCGGCGCCGAATGGACCACGCTGTTTCTATCTTGGGGCCGAGTGGAATCCACGCCCGGCGTGTATGATTGGACCTTTTGGGATCGGGCGTTGGGGGAAGCCCGCGATGCCGGATACAATGTCGTCATTACGGTGACCGGCAATCCCCGTTGGGCGGCGGAGACCAATTGCGGTCCCATTCGCGAAGATCGCCTGGATGATTTCGCCATCTTCATCCGCAAAGCGGTGGAGCGCTACAGCTATCCTCCTTTCAACGTGCTCTACTGGTCGTTCTACAACGAGCCCGACAACAGCGACGCGGTGAATTACGCGTTTCTGGGCGGATGCTGGGGTTTCGCCTACAATCCCAACGCCGCGCCGGGCGCGGGGGGCGCGGCCTACGCCAAGATGCTCAAGGCGGTCTATCCCGCGGTAAAGCGGGCCAACCCCAATGCCTACGTGGTCATGGGCGGCTTGGCTTACGACTATTTCACCACCGATCCCGGCGGCGGACTGTTCGATCCTTACTTCCTGGAAGACGTAGTGAAGGCCGGGGGCGCGGATTACTTCGACGTCCTCAATTTCCATTACTACCCCTGGTCCGCAGACATCCACTGGGAGCCTGAGGGATCCAACCGCTACGAACGTCATCTGGCCTTCAAGGCCCGTTGGATCACCTCCGAGGTGTATAACCTCACCGGCCAGACCAAGCCCATTATGATTACGGAAGTGGGAGAAACCTCCCACAACAAGGACGGCATCCCTGACTACCATCGCCAGATATGGACTCTGTTCGAGACCTTCATGCATGCGCGCATGATCAACGCCTACCCCATTATCTGGTTCACGGGCATCGATCTGGAATTCTCCATCAGCTACGATGGCCGCCGCTATGGCCTGCTGAACCTGGATGGCTCGCCCAAACCCACCTATTTCGCTTATAAAGCGCTGGTGGAGGAGCTGAAAGAGGCGACCTTCGTGCGGCCTCGCGACGATCTGCCCGGGCGGTTCGAAGGCTACATCTTCAACGATCGCGGGCGCACCAAGCACGTGCTGTGGATGTATCCCGGACATCCCGACTTCCCACCGCCCCAGCCGGTGGACCTGTACGTCTCCAATCCGGGGGGCAGCATGCGCGTGGTGCGGGTGAAGGCCAGCCCCGCCAACGATCAAGACCTGGATATCGTCTCCGAGTTTATCATCACCGATGGCGGCCAGGGCGATTACGATGGTCAGGTGAACAGCAATATCCGGGTGATGATCGACGAGGATTACCAGTTCTTCGAAGACCTGACCCAGCCGCAATACACGCCCACGCCCACGCCCACCGCGACGCCCATCCCTCACATCAACATGTTCCTGCCCGTGTTCTATCGCTAGCGATAGTACACCGCACTCTCTCCATGCGATCCGCCGTTCTCTCTCAAACCAGCGCCCGCCGCGGCGCGGGCCTGATCATCGGCCTCATCATCACCGGCATCGCGCTTTACATGCTGGCGCGTACGGTGGACTGGCGCTCCGCGTTTCGATACATCCGGGAGGTGGAATGGACATGGCTGGGGCTGGCATTGCTGGCGCTTCTGGCCAATAATTTCGCCAAGGCCTCCCGCTGGCGACTCCTCTTTCCCATCGATCAGGCGCTTCCCCCGCGCAAGGATGCCTTCGGTTCGTTGATGGCGGGACAATTGCTGAATTTCGTCTTCCCCTTTCGCAGCGGCGACCTCTCGCGCATCTACTTCCTGGGCCGCTATCGCGGAGCCAGCTCTGCGGCCACCGCGGGCACCATCGGCGCGGAAAAGCTGCTGGATCTGGTGATCCTGGGCGGTCTGTTCACCCTGGTCATTCCCCAGTTCGTCCTGCCCGATTGGCTGGAAACCGGCAAAACGTCCATCTGGATGGTCAGTCTGGCAGCCTTGGGCATCTGGATCGGCGTCATCGTGGCTCTGCCCTTTTCACAAGGGTTGCTGGAGAGGATGGCGGCCCGCTGGCCCGCGTTGGCATGGCCCGTGCGCCTCGCCCTGCGCCTGATGGACGGCTTTGCGGCCTTGCGGCATCGCCAACGCCTGGGTGGCGTGTTGGGATGGACCGCGCTGGCATGGGTGGGCAGCGTCGCCGCGACCTACGCCCTGCTGGCGTCGCTGGCCCTGCCCGCCTCTTTACCCCTGGCCATCCTCGCCAATGTCATCGTCCAGGGCGGGCTCAGCGTGCCCGTCGCGCCCGCGGGCATCGGCGTCTTCGAATGGCTCGCCATCCTCGCCCTCTCCATCGCGGGCATCCCTACGGATCAGGGGCTGGCCTACGGCCTGGTGACCCATGCCGCGGTCCTGTTCTACCCGGTCGTGGTCGGCGTTCCCTGGCTTCTCTCCCGCTTTCGTTGATGGCGAACTTGCACCCCGCCTCCTCTTCCCGTACACTGTTTTGAAGAAAGCCTTGGCAACGTTAGCGAAAAGATATTGGCGACGAGGATGGCCGAGGCTGCAAGGGGCGTAATGCGTAAAACGTAACGACCTGACCCATTACGGATTACGCAATACGCATCAAGGGATCATCCGCCAACGACCGGCTCACTACCACTCCCGCTCAATCCCGTTTCCCATCCACATCATGCGCCGAACACTTTTCATTCTGATCATCTTCGCCATCATCGTCGGGCAATTGCTCCTGGCGTCGGGATTGCAGACCGTGATTTTCGCCGGGGAGGAAGTCGTCGCGTCGGGAGATGTTGGGCAACTTTTCCTGCCGCCCACCGCCCGGCCTTCCCTCACGCCATCCATCACCCCAACCCAGGCCGCCACCAACACGCCCGCGCCCCAGCCCACCCAACCTCCCGGCGGCGGGCCCAATCCCACCCCTACGCCCATCCCGCCCACGCCCACGCCCGCGCCCCCCACCGCGGTCATCGCCCAAAGGGTGGTCAACGTGCGCCTGGGCCCGGGCCTCATCTATGATGTCGTCGGCGTGGCCCGTCAGGATGAGCGTTATCTCATCACCGGCCAGTTTCCGCCGGGCGACTGGCTCCAGATCGATTTTCATGGCCGCAAGGGCTGGGTGTTCCGCCAGTTGGTGCAGGTGGAGGGGGACGAAAACCTCATCCCCCCTGTCACCGACATCCCGCCCACGCCCACCTTCACCCCATCGCCCTCGCCCACGGCCACCAACACCCCCACCCTGACGCCCACGCCCGTCCCCACCAAGGCGGGCGACACCCCCGCGCCGCCCACGGAACCGCCCCCCACCGACACGCCTGTCCCGGCCACGGCCACGCCCGCGCCGCCCGTCGCGGTCATCGTCGGCCAGAATGTCCCCATTCGCGCGGGGCCGGGGCTCATCTACGATGAGCTGGGTCTGGCCAGTCAAGGCGAGGAGTTTCCCATCACCGGTCAGTCGGTGACGGGCGATTGGCTCCAGATCGACTATCAGGGCCGGCCGGGCTGGGTGTTCCTCATCCAGGTGGAGCCGCGGGGCGACACCGGGCAGGTTCCCGTCATCGAAGAGCTGCCCCCCACGCCCACCTTCACCCCGGCGCCGCCCACGGCCACGCCCACGCCGCTGCCCGCACAACCTCCGCCCGCCCCCGCCGCGCCCGAAGGGAGCGGCGCGCCTCCCTTGACGCTGCTCATCATCGGCGGCCTTATCGGAGCGGCCCTGGCGGGAGGCATCCTCTACTACTTCCTGCGCAGCAACAAATAATTCGGACTTCTCACAAGGCCCGGCGCTCTCGTCGGGCCTT
>CAZDCN010000064.1:0-1354 GCA_964503945.1 uncultured Caldilineales bacterium | reverse complement strand
GACGCGGATGAGACGCGGATCAACGCAGAAAAGCCGGAGGTCTGAGGTCTGAAGTCCGAGGTCAAAACAGGCCTCCTCCGACCTCTGACCTCCGATATCTGACCTTTGGCGCGCGAAGCATCCGTGTCATCAGCGTTCCCATGTTTATCGGTATCCGCGGGCAAGCGTCCGCACCCTTCCATGCCCACCATCCTCTTCCTCCGCTCCAGCAGCCAGTTGGGCGGCATTGAACGCCAGATGCTGTGGCACGCGGCCCGGTTGCATGCCGATGGCTGGGAGGTGCATGTGGCCTGTCTTCATCGCGGTGCGGGGGAGCATCCCATGGCCGCGGCCGCGCGGCGGGTCGGTTTGCCTGCCTTCACCCTGCCCGACCCCGCGTTCTGGCATCCTCGCGCGGGCCGGGCGTTGAGCGCGTTGATTGCGCGCATCCAGCCCCACATCATCCACACCGCGGACTACCGCACCGACGCGCTGGTCGCGGCCCGACATGACGCCGCGCGCTGGCTGGCCGAGAGCCAGGGGCACACGGAGGCCCGGTGGCGGATGAAAGTTTGGAATTGGCTGGATGTGCGGGCGCTGAGGCGGGCCCAGGGCGTGGCCCCGGTCTCGGCCGCGTGGGAGACCTGGCTGGCGGCTCGGGGCGTTTCCCCCGAGCGCATGACCGTGCTGGAAAACAGCCGCGCCATCCTCCGGCCCGAGCCCGCGCCTCCTCCCGCGCGGCTCCCGGGCCCCGGCCCTCATCTCCTCTATGCCGGGCGGCTCTCTCCCGAAAAGGGCGTGGACTTCCTGCTTGGCGCCTGGCCCGCGATCCGCGGCCGTTGGCCCCTGGCCGCGCTGTGGGTGCTGGGCGCGCTCCCCCCCGCGGGCCGCTTCCGCCGCCGCATCCAAAAGGCGTTGACCCGGCCGGGCGTTCACTATCTCGGCCATCATCCCGACATCCGGCCCTGGCTGGGCGCGGTCCACGCGGTGGTGGTCCCCTCCCGCCGCGAGGCCTGGGGCATGACCGCGTTCGAGGCGTTGTGTGTGGGGACGCCCCTGGTCGCGGCCCGGGTGGGCGGCTTGCCCGCGCTCTGTCGCCGCGCGCCTCACGCCCGGCTCTTCACCCCAGAGGACGCCGGCGCGCTTCTCGACGCCCTCGACCAAGTCCTCTCCCCCGGCTTTCCCCGCGGGCCGGACGCGGGCCGGGCCTATTGTCTGCAACCCCGCTTCGATCCCCAGCGCCGTCACGCCATTTTGGTAGCGATTTACGAAGGCTTACTGTTCCGTAAATAAACATTGGCATCATTTGCGAAAAGACTTTGGCATCAACGCCGGCTGAGCTTGCTACTGACGTAAAACGTCATGCGTAAAACGT